>JALELF010000095.1 GCA_022771715.1 Bacillota bacterium | reverse complement strand
ATTATGATGAATGGGTAAGAGTATATGATGTAGTAGAAGAAAATAATAGAATGTGGAGAACAATAGTAGCTAATAAAGAAGAAGAGGCTATGGAAAAAGAGAAAAAGGCAGTTGAGAAGGAAAAACAAAAAGCTGAAAAGAAAGTTCAAAGAGTAGAGAATAAACTTCACGTAGTAGAACAAAGTGTTAATAAAAAAGTAGAAAATAATACTATTCAAATAATTAAAAATTTACTAAAACAAAAATTAGACATAAATGTGATTAGTGAAGTAACAGGTATGTCAGTAAGTAAAATTAAAAGTTTAGATTTATAAGTGTATATACTTTTTTCTACAATATATTTTATAATTTGGTTATAAAATGTAGTTATGAGAAAATATTATTTATTCATTATTAATAAAGATTATAAAAGTATATATTCTAGTAATTCTAATACTTTGTATCAAATGCTATATAATTTATACAAACTTTCATTTGATGATTTAAGAATAGGTTTTTCAATATATAATCAAATATGTAAAACATTTAATAAAAAAATATTGATGAATTACTTTAAAGAAAAATACAATTTGAAGAAAAAGAAAGACAAAATATACTTAGTAAATAATAAGGAAAGAATAATTATTAAAATTAATTATTCTTGTGTGGTTATATATACTAATGTTAATATTCCTAAAATATTAAAAATATTATATTTATATAGTAAAGATATTTTTATAGCTGATTTCAATAATGAAGACTATTTTTGGTTAACTAAGAAAACTTTAAAATAACTATTTACTATTTATTATAAATTTAGTAAAATGTATTTAGGAGGTAAATTATGGATTGGGTAGCCTTTTTATTAGATTTATTAAAAGTATTAGGTGGCGTTGTAATAGGCGCTGTTATTGGATTTTTAATTGCAAAAAAATATATGCAAAAATATATTAAGAAAAATCCACCAATAAATGAACAAATGATTAAAGCGATGATGTCTGGAATGGGAAGAACACCAAGTCAGAAGCAGGTAAATCAAATGATGAAACAAATGACTAAATATATGGATTAGTCATTTTTTTTTGACAATAAAAATATAATTTATTGGTGAATAGTATGACGATATTAGAAGTTTCTAAAATAATTAATGGTAAAGTTAATAATTGTTCTTTAAAAAGAAAGATAAGGAATATAAAATTTGACTCTAAAAAAGTTAAAAAAAATGATTTATTTATATGCATTAAAGGTAAAAACAAAGATGGTCATGATTATATAAAAGAAGCTATAAAAAATGGTGCAGTAGCAGTCATAACAAGTAGAAAACTAGATAATATTCCTAATATAGAAGTGAAAGATACATTATCTGCTTTAAAACAATTAGCGTTTTATAAAAGAAACAAATTTCTTGGTACTGTAATAGCTGTAACAGGCAGTGTTGGTAAAACAACTACTAAAGAAATGTTAAGCAATGTTTTAAAAACAAAGTATAATGTAATTAGCAATGAAGGTAGCAAAAACAATATATATGGTTTATCTGAAACAATCTTTAAACTAAAAAAAGAAGATATTTTGTTAGTCGAGTTTGGTATGAACCATACTGGTGAAATAGAAGAGTTATCAAAAATATGCAGGCCTAGTATTTCAATTATCACCAATATAGGTTCATCACATATTGGTAATTTAAAAAACAAAAGAAAAATATATAAAGCTAAAATAGAAATTATAAAAGGAATGAATAAAGGCAAATTAATTGTTAATAATGATGATAAATATTTAAGAAAAACGAAGTTAAAAAATATAAAATTAATAAAGGTAGGTTTTAGTGGTAAAGATATAAAATGTAATGACTACAAAATACTAAATGATAAAACAGAATTTACTGTAAAAATAAATAATAAACTTGAAAATTTTACGCTTAATTTACCTGGTAAGCATTTTGTAAACAATGCTTTATTAGTTATAGCTACGTCTCTTAATATGGGAATAGATATAACTGATATAAAGTCTTCTTTAAAAAAGTTTGTTTCATATGATAGAAGATATAAAATATATAGAAAAAATAATATAATTTTAATAGATGATAGTTATAATTCTAGTTATGAATCATTGAAAGCTAATTTAAAAACACTTAATGATAAAAGTGATAAATTATTAATAGTAGGTGATATTCTAGAACTCGGTAAAAAAAGTAAAAAAATACATAAGAAAGTTGGAAAATTACTTGATATTCCTAATTCAACTACTATAGTAGTTGGTCAAAATATGAGTATTTTAAAAAATAAGTATAAACATTTCTTTAATTCTGAAGACGTAATTAAGTATTTAAAAACAATTGATTTAAAAAATAAAACTATATTAGTTAAAGGTTCAAATAAAATTGGTTTAGATAAAGTAAGTGATTATATTAGGTGTCAATTTGACATAAAGTAAAAACTGTGTTAGTATATAGGCAACTTGAAGGGGGAAAAGAATATGATAGAAGAAAGAATTCAAATGTTAATTTTAAAAAGGGATTTAAAACAAAAGGAGTTAGACAATTTAAAAAGTCAAAGAACTAATAGAAATCCTTATACAGATAAAAATGATGCACATGATAATGGTGATGCTGTTGTAAATAAGGAAATCAATTTATTAGAAAAAAGTATTAGAGCTTATGATGAGGCTATTGAAACTAGTACAAAATTATTACGTTTTTGTGACGAAGGAAAGATTGGCTATGGTGTGACTTTTAGATTCTCACTAGAAAATGGTTTTTCTAAAACAGTAACA
>JALELF010000094.1 GCA_022771715.1 Bacillota bacterium | reverse complement strand
AATTAATGAATTTTTACCTTTATTAATAGAAGTATTAGGTATGTTTTCTGTTTTACTTGTATAATATACTTTTATTATATCATTTTCTCCTACAATTAATGGTAAATTTTCTGTTTTAGATAACTCATATCCATCTTTTATTTTATCATGATATTTTTCTATTTTTTTGCCTATTAAATCTTCTAAAACTTCTGTTTTGTTTGCATCTAACACATTATCATAATAGTATTCTATACTATACTTAGCTACATTTTTCTTATAATAAAATATAATTTCATTATTTTCTTTTTGAATTATTATGCTTTGCTTCTTATCACTTACTAAAGTATAATATAATATATTTACATATTCTTCTTCTACTTGTTCATTTAAATAAGACGAAACGATTTTTGAAGGAATTATCTCTTCATTGTTATCAATATTCAAATATTTAACAACATAACTATTTTTAGGAATAAGTTTTATATTAACTTTTGATTTATTACTTTCAACCTCTACTAATTCATTATATTTAATATAACTAGTAACACTATATTCAAAAGAAATTTCATCACATCCTTCTGTTTCAATACTAAAAGAGCCATTTTCATTTATCTTTAAATTTTTACCACAAGATAAATTAGAAATATTAAATTTATTCTTAATACTTTCTGATTTGTCATTATTTAAAACAAAAGAGTCATTACTAAGAATCCCATTATCTTTTGAAATTTCTAATATTTCTGTTTGCTTTTCGATATAATTATCTTCTTTAGTAACCATTGGGATAGGCGCTACTGGATTATCAAAATATAATTCAAAGTTAGCTTCACTATAAAGAGGATGTGATTTAACAAAATTGCCTGTTAAAACAGCTTTTTCATTAGTATACATACTACCATAATCACTATCTATAGCTTCTAATGTATAAGTAAGTTTATAATCATTTCTAGAATCTATTTCACCTAAATCCCAAGTTAATATAATTCCTTCAGCACTTTTTTCTTGCTTTAATGAAGAAGGAATATTTTTTATTTTAAAGTTATTAGGTACAATATCTATAACTTTATTATTAGTAGATATAATATTAATAACTTCATTTATGTTATTTAAATCTTTTTGTAATTCTTCTATATTTTTAGGATTATAGTATTTGTCGGAATTTTTCTTTAAAAATTTTGAAGCATTACTATCTTCTTTTATTTTAAAGCCTATATTATAAACGCTAACTTTATTTTCTCTTAATATATCTATTTGTTTTTTAGCACTTTCCTCTGCTTTAAAACTATAGTTAATCCCATTACCTTTTAATATTAATTTTCCATTATTATCCTCATAATAAAATGTCGGCTCACCATCAGTTAATAAAATAACTGTTTTATTGTAATTAGATTTTTCTAATAACTTAATAGAACTCCTTATTCCTGCATCTATATTAGTTCCTTCATTACTAACAATATTAGGTATCAAACCAATATATTTTTTTATTTCTTCTTTATTATTTGATAATTCTTTAGTAGATATCGTATGGGTACCATATATAACTAGTCCAATTCTTGTTTTATCATTAACTAAATTATCTACAACTTTTTTCATAATTTCTTTTAATGATGACATCTCACTATTCATACTAGATGATCTATCAATAACAAAGACAATATCTTTATTTATATCTTTCACTATAGGACTAGCTTTTACTTCAAGAGTTACATTAACATCTCTACCATATTTTACATCATTTTTATTAATTGTTTTACTTAATTCAAAATCATTTATTGCACTTACATTTATCATAAAACCAAACATCAATAATATACTCCATAATATTTTTTTCATTACTCAGTCTCCTTTGCTATTACAAGAATATATGTATTTCTAGGTTTAAAATTACACGTTTGTAATATTATTATATTGTCATTATTTAACTCTACCTCTTTATAATAAATAGAATTATTTTGTAAATAGTGTAAATACTCATTCCAATTATCATAAACTAAACTCATATGATTACTACTTTCATCTACAATCATAACAGAAAAAACTTCATATATTTTTTTACCTTTTTTAGTTACTAAATAAATATCATTATTATCATAAAAGAAATCTTTCTCTAAATATTTTTCTAATTGTTTAAAAGGTGCTTCTCCTAATTCTATATTATGACCAAAAAATAGTTTTTTTTTATCATTTAAGTCATTTCTATAATCCATAAAAACAGTACCATATATGTCATAATTATTTTTTAAATCATGAGTTAAATAATATTCATTATCCTCTCCTTTCACTATTACTTCACTTATATTGGTATTTTCTACTTCTATAACACCTATTATATCTTGATTATTATATTTAGTTTCTAATCTATTAAAATAAATTTCATAATAATTATTTTGATTATTGGGTAAAAAAAATAGACAAAAAGTATAAAGAATTAAGATACCAATTTTTATTAAGATCCCTCCTAACAATAATATAATATCTCATTTTTTACTGTTTTCATCTATTTAATGTACGACAAAATAGTTGTATTTTTTTATATTAAAACTAATTTATATTTAAGCTTTTGATTTTATTTACTGACATACCTGTTACTTTACTAATCAAATTTATATCTAAATTTTGTTTCAACAAGTTCTTTACTATTTGAATGGTATTGTTTTCTGCTTTATGTAGTTTATTCTCTACTCTTTGAAATCTCTTTTCAGCTTTTTGTTTTTCCTTCTCAACTGCCTTTTTCTCTTTTTCCATAGCCTCTTCTTCTTTATTAGCTACTATTGTTCTCCACATTCTATTATTTTCTTCTACTACATCATATACTCTTACCCATTCATCATAAT
>JALELF010000089.1 GCA_022771715.1 Bacillota bacterium | reverse complement strand
ATAAAAAATCATTTTTTATTCCTTCATTTATTAAATATCTACGAGCATTTTCTGTATAAGCTAAATTAATGTCACTTATATGATCAACCACTCTTCTATTAATTTCTTCTGGAACATTAAAATCAAAGCACCTATTACCTGCTTCCATATGAAAAATAGGAACTTTTAGTCTTTTTGCTGAATATGCAGCCAAACAACTATTTGTATCACCTAACACAAGTAAAGCATCTGGTTTTACTTCATTAATAACATCATAACTTTTTGATATTATATTTCCTACTGTTTCTCCTAAATTTTTCCCTGGAGTACTTAAATAATAATCTGGCTTTTTTAAACCAAATTCTTCAAAAAATATATCATTTAAAGTATAATCATAATTTTGTCCAGTATGAACTAAAACTAATTCAAAATATTTGTCAATGGCTTTAATAACTTCAGAAAGCCTAATAATTTCAGGCCTTGTTCCTACAACAACCATAACTTTTAATTTTTTCACTTTGCACCTACTTTACTCAACAACTTTTTTATAATAAGTATCTGGTTTATCTTTATCAAATAATTCATTGCACCATAATATTAAAATCATTTCATCATCACCAATATTTTCAATATTATGTGTATACCCCACTGGTATCGTAACTATTTTAATATCATTCTCATCAACAACAAATGAATACTTATCATCATTAATAACACTAGAAAAACTAATTTTAGCTTTTCCTTTTACAACAATAAATCTTTCTAATTTAGTATGATGATAGTGATTACCCCTTACTACACCTGGTTTACTAAAAGAAATTGAAAACTGACCACATTCTTTAGTCCTAACCAGTTCAGTAAAAGAACCTCTTTCATCTACATTTTTACTAGCACTAGTAACAGTACTTTCTAATGGTAAATAACTTATATAAGTTGAATATAATTTTTTAACAAAATCATTTCCAGTGTTGGGAACATAAATAGAATTCATACTATCTTTAAATTCATATAGCTTGTTAACTATAAATCCTAAAGAGACATTATATCTAGGATTTATATAATAATAGTCTTCTATTTTTTCACTAGGTTTATTACCGTTTAAAACATTAATAAACTCATAACACACATCATCTATATAAATCAAATCTAAAACAGTACTTTCGTCATTCACATTTATGTCTAAATTATGAGATATGTTATAGCAAAAAGTAGAAATAACAGAATTATAATTAGGCTTTCCCCATTTTCCAAATACATTATGAAGTCTATAAATATAATAATTATTTAGATTTTCTTTAATATATTCTTCTGCAAGTTTCTTACTTTTACCATAATCATTATCTTTATTAGCCTGAATACTAGAAGTGACTAAAATTGGAATATTTTTATTCTTAATTAAATCGACAATTTTCTTAGTTAAATCTGTATTACCACTATAAAAATCTTCTACATTAACTGGTCTATTAATACCAGCTAAATGAAATATAAAATCTATATTATCAATATTGGAAACAATTTTATCAAAATTATCTTCTTTATCAAATTTTACTATTTCTAAATTATTTATTTCTTGTAAATGAGATATTAAATTTTTACCAATAAAACCACTTGAACCTGTTACTAATACTTTCATATTTCCTCTTTAAATAAATCTAATTTTTTTAATAATTCTTTCATACCTTCAACATCAAGTCTTCTCGTATTATGAGAATTATAGTCATCAATGTGTTCTAAATCAGCATTACCTTCATTTGTATATTTTTGGTAATTTAAATTTCTATTATCAGCTGGAATTCTATAATAATCTCCCATATCAATAGCGTTAACCATTTCTTCTTTAGTAACTAATACTTCGTACAATTTTTCACCATGTCTTGTTCCAATACAATTAATTGGTACATCGCTTTTTTTAAGTTCTTTAACAGCTTTAGCTAACGTATCAATAGTTGCGGCTGGCGCTTTTTGAACAAATAAATCTCCCTGTTCACCATGTTCAAAAGCATAAATAACTAAATCTACTGCATCTTCTAAAGTCATCATAAATCTTGTCATGTCAGGATTTGTAATAGTCAAAGGTTTTCCTTCTTTTATTTGTTCACAAAACAAAGGAATAACAGAACCACGACTAGCCATAACATTACCATAACGTGTTCTACAAATAACTGTTTGATCTTTTCTTAAATTTCTTCCTTTTGCTACTGCTACCTTTTCCATCATAGCTTTGCTCATACCCATAGCATTTATTGGATATGCTGCCTTATCAGTACTTAAAACAATTACTTTTTTTACATTATGATTAATAGCTGCTTCTAAAACATTATCTGTTCCAAGCACATTAGTTTTAACTGCTTGAATTGGGAAAAATTCACAAGAAGGTACTTGCTTTAAAGCAGCAGCATGAAATATATAATCTACTCCATCCATTGCATCATCTATACTACGGTAATCTCTAACATCACCTATATAGAATTTAATCTTATCATTTTTATATTTGATTCTCATATCTTCTTGCTTTTTTTCATCTCGTGAAAATATTCTAATTTCTTTTAAATCTGAATTCAAAAATCTTTCTAAAACGGCATTACCAAATGAACCAGTACCACCAGTAATTAATAAAATTTTGTCTTTAAAAATCGTATTTGTAATCATATCTTTTGTTTCCATTTATTCTTCACCTTTATATCTTTCTAAAATTTTTACGCTTTTTTCTACATTACACTCTTTTTCAAAATATTTTCTTCCATTTTTACCCATTTCACTTCTTAATTTTTTATTGCCAACTAATTTATCAAAGCAATTTTTATACGCTTTAATATCACCATTTTCTACCCAAAATCCAGAATTAGTTTCTTCTAACATCTTTCCGTAATCAGTATTTTTATCGATGGCAGCCATTATAGGTAGTGAACACTCTAAATAAGAAAGTGTTTTAGATGGATAATTAGGTATAGTAAATCTTTTATCTAAAAAAATTAAGCCGATATCACAAGTTCTAGTTAAGTTTTCATAATCTTTTCTTGGAATAAAGTCATAGGTATAAACATTTTTATAACCTTTCTCTTTTATTTCAGAGAATATTCTATTTTTTTCTGTTCCTCTACCAATCAAAACAAATTTAAGCTTTTTAGCATACTTATATTCATCTAAAATATCAAGTAAAAAATCTAAACCCTGTGGTTTACCAAAATTACCACCAAATATAGCAACTACATCATCTTTTTCTAAACCATATTTTTTTCTGATATTTTCTTTTTCTTCATTTGATATTTTATTGTCTTCAATTTTTACAGTATTTCTAAATATTTCAAATTTATCCTTATTTATGTATGGATTATGTTCCATTAAATAAGAAATATTTCTAGGGGACATACACCCTATTTTAGAACTTGTCTTATATAATTTTTTTTCTTGATTTCTAAAATACCAATAAACCGGACTAGCTTTACTATATAAGCCAATATCAACGCCATTTTGTGGGAATATATCTTTCATCATTAGATAAGATGGTGCTTTATACTTATTCATTGCCCATTTAATTACTCTATGAAATGTTACTGGTGGCGATTGAAATAAAATTAAATCAAAATTTTCATGAGCAAAAAACTCATTAATTCCTTTTTTTAAACTATGACTTACAGTTAAAAAAGTTATAGTTTTTTCTATAAATCCAACTTCATATAAATTACCAGTTTTTACTCTTAATACAGGTATACCATTTTCTTCAAATAAAGTTGTTTTTTTGATTTTCTTCTTTTCTTCAGCAACTACAACTTTAACAACATGATTGTTATTATTTAAAGCTTCTGCTAAATCTGTGTATATATTTGAACCTTTTTCTGGTTTTGGATAATCTGAACATACAAATAATATTTTCATGGAATCCCCCTATTTCATTTCTACAAGAAATAATAAATTATCACTATGAACAAAATATAGTGTTTTTTCTTTCTCATAACCTAAATCTTTTTTATAATCAAATTTAACTTTTATTTCATAAGCTTTTTTGTCAGTTGTTTTGTTATATGTATAACTAACATTTTTTAAATCAACTACTTCCACTTCACTTACTATAGGAAGTTCATCTTTTTTTTCTCCATACGTTGTATTTTCTACATACTTATACATTGTTTCATTAGCTTTAAGAATAAAATTATCCTTAATTTCTGAAAGTACAAAATCAAGACCGCCAATATCGTTATTGCTTATTTTACCATCCAATGTATAGAAATCTATAATAAATAATTGCGCTATTAATTTAGCATATTCTTCTTCATCTTTATTTCCTTCTAATACTTCTTTTAAATTTGCAAATGTCTTTTTATAAAGCTCTGAACTATTATTTTTAAGTGAGTAATCATAGTTTTCTATTTTCTCTACTACATCATTATTAATGTTTGTACTCTTTTTAGTTTTTAATGTGTCTTTAATATATAAACCTAACAATACAATAAAAACAAGTATCAATAATATAATTAAAAATCTATCATAATTTTTTTTCATATTTCACCAATTTTCCTTATTAAGTATAACAAATTTTAGATAGTGTTGTAAAGGAATAAACAATATTTGTAATAAAACTTATACAGTTTTTACATTTTTTAACTTATCTTTTAATCATTTCTTTATATATCTTAAATGAATCTTTAAATGCTTTAAAGTGTGATGATTTATTTTTTTTAATATATATTGTATTTATCATTACTTCTTTAATTAAAACTTTTTCTTTAACCGCATATTTAAGTACATTTATTTCATATTCAAATCTAGAACCATTTAAATTAATTATTTTTTTTATAAAGTCATTAGGAATACCTCTTAATCCTGTTTGAGTATCATTTATTTTTTTGCCATACAAAATTTTAAAAATAAAAGTTGTTATAATATTACCATATCTACTTTTAAAAGGAACATTTTTTTGTTTAAAATTTCTTACTCCAAGTACTAAGGTATTAGTTTCTATATATTTTGCCACTTCATAAGCATCACTTCCTTTGTGCTGCCCATCACTATCTACTGTTACTACTCCGTCATAATTTTTAAAATTACTTAAATAGTATTTAAAAGCTGTTTTTAAAGCTTCCCCTTTGCCTAAGTTAACTTCATGATTTAAAACTATTGTATCTAGTTTATCAAAATATTTTTTTGTCTCATCATTACTTCCATCATTTACTACTATTATTTTATCAAAACCCTGTTCTTTTAAATCTGAAACACATTTTAACAACTTTTCATCTGGATTTAACGAAGGAATAATCGCAACTATATTTAACGCCATAAAAATCACTACTTTCTATAAATAAATATATAATATTTTTTAAATAAAATCAAATAAAAAAAATATATAATTTTTCATATATATTTTATTTATAAAATTTTGATATTAATTTAGAAAATGTATAAACAATTTCAGTGTTGTTTTTAATAGCAATGCCTTTACCTAAAGCTTTACCACCTATTGTAAGAGAAGCTATAATACTAGTTACAAGTAATGATACAATTAAAGGATTAAAATTAAATTTATTAATTATATTTGAAGCAATGGTAATACCTGCTGAACCAGATAAAATTCCACAAATATCACCAATAACATCATTACAAAAACTAGATAATTTATCAGCATTTTTAAGAAGTTTTACAGCTGTTTTAGCACCCTTTACTTTTTTAGCACTCTTAGCATGAAAAGGGCTTTCATTGGCGGATGCTGACGTAATCGCAACTCCAATCATATCAAATATTACGCCCAGTAAAATAAATATTATTACTATTAATATACCAAAAAATATATTTAAATTTGGTATTAATACTTCTGATATGCCAGAAAATATTAAAGATATTATAAAAGTAATTAAAGTGATTTTAATTATCCAATTAGTTCTACTTTTTTTATCGTTTTTTTTCATTTTTTCTCCTATTTTATACAAAAAATATATGCTTTCACATATACTCTGGTTTGTTAATGGTCTTTAATATGGTTAACTTTATGTCTTAGGTCAAGTAGGATTTCCCTTATTTCTACTTTCCGTTACCAGAATAGCAGTTCCCTTTTAAAGAAATAAGTATATTGTCTCCAAATATACGACTTGATTGCCACTTAGTACACACTATAATCCCATATTATAATGACACTCTAGAAGATTTCCTCAAACAAGTTATTTAATATTAGTTCTTTTTTGCAAATATAGTTTCAAATTCTAGTATTTAAACAGTTTGGCCAAACTATTTAAATAGAACCAATTATCCCCCATATTCACTCAAGACAAGCTACACTATCCGCAACTTTCGCCACTTGATAGGTTCAATCCTAAGTCGTATTAAGTCCATCAACCAATAAAAGTGTTTAGGCTTACCACAAGGTTAGGTCTCCAAAAATACTGGGTCATTTTCGTATGCCATTACGGATGCCCAATATTTAATTCTTCCAGCATTCACCCCAAACTGGGCGTAAGAAGCAAACACCAAAAGCTTCACAGATGTGCTATTTAATGGTATTTTAACCCCATCTTCATATTAAATATCCTTGACTAGAATAATGCGCCATCACATAATCTAATTGTATCATACTTTAATATTTTTGTCAAATCGATGTAAACTAAGAAAAGTTTTTAATAACTTTATCTTACAATATTATATGCATATTATTTAATTATTTATCATTATAAATAAACTTTTTATTATAAAAATTTGATCTTTTTGCCAATTCTTTTCTAACATAATCTATTCCGTATTTTTCTACAAGAGTTTCTTCATTTGAAAATAAGTTTGTCCCTAAAGCTAATTTATTACCATCTATTTGTACACCTAAACTAGCTAGTGTAGTTGGAAAATAATCCATTGTTGTAAAATATCTATTTTTTAAATTATCTGTACTCACACTAGAATTAATAAACAAATTATAGGTAGTTCTTTCATAGTCAGTAACATCAGAAAAGAAATTAGCATCCATACTAGTATGGTCTCCTGTTATTACAATAGTTGTATTTTCATAAAATGGCTGATTTTGAATCCAACTTACAAACTCATTTATCTTTTTGTCTGTACAATATGCTACATTGCTTAAATTATCATCAAATAAAGTTTCACACTCATTACTTAAATAACCACCAGGAAAATGTGTATCAACAGTAAGCATTGTAAAATTAAATGGTTCATTAGTACTTGCCAAATTAGTTATTTCTTCTTTAGCATATTCAAATAGTTTATTATCTTCAAAACCCCACCAAACATAATAATCATTTTCTATTCTTCCTCTTTCTTTAGCAGTATAATAATCAAATATTTGATAATTGCCATGACTTTCTAAATATGACTTTCTGCCACCGAAAATAGCATCACTACCCATCATAAATAATTGATTATATCCTTCTTTGTTAAGTATTTCACCTAATGTATAAGCTCCTGGCAAAAATGTTTTATATTCGCCGTAAGAATTTTCTTCAATTGGTATTTTTAATGGGATTCCTGCTGTTTCACTTACTATGGCTCCTATTGTCCAAGTAACTCCTGGAACAGTTAAAGCTCCTCCTATAATTGAAGTATTTGAAAAATTGGTATATTTATTAGAAAGTTCTGTAAGTCGTGGCATTAGATTGACTTCTTGATAGCCACCTACATTTTTAGATAAATAAGTTGGTTCTAATGATTCTACAAAAACATATATTAAGTTTTTCTTTTTTTCTGGAAATACTAAATTAACTTCTTTAGGCTCTACATAATTATCTTCTATAAATGTAGACTTTGATATTTGGTCATTAAAATAAGCAGTTATTCCAATTTTATTAAATGCTGAAAAAACAGAAAAAATCATTAAAATAAGTGTAAATATAACATATATTGTTTCATTGTAATTTAATGGATAAACATTGATAATTTTATTTTTTATCTTTGCATTTAGTTTCCATTCAAAAGGATTTCTTAAAATAAAAGTTAATATAAAAACATAAATGAATGTTTTTAAAAGACACTTTCTTAAAAAATCAAACAATACAACTAAATTAGATCCTTTCATAGGAACTTTCAAATGAAAAATAAGTTCTTCAACTGTAAAATCAAAATTCTTTAATGCCCATTTAGTCGTTAAAGAAAAAAGAAGAGCAATAAATAAAAATATTGTTGCCCCTAGTAATTTATAATTAATTTTATTTTTTTTCATTATTATCAACCCTTTTATGCTCTACTACTACATTAGTTTTCATAATGAATGTTACGACAATTATTAATAGTAAACCATATATAATATACCCTAATTCTCTATTTTTTAACACATAAACTATTGATGCGGTTGAAAAAAGAATATTAATTGCGTATATAATTAATACAGTAGTTCTTTGTGAAAAATTTCTTTTAAGCAATTGATGATGAATATGAAATTTATCAGGTTTACTTATACTTTCGCCTTTTAAACTTCTTCTTATAATTGCGAATAATGTGTCTAATATAGGGATTGCTAATATTAAAAGTGGAATTATTATTGATGACATCATTACGTTTTTAAATCCTAAAAGTGTAATAACTGCAATTATAAAACCTAAAAACATTGAACCAGAATCTCCCATAAAGATAGATGCCGGATAAAAATTATGTGCTAAGAATCCCAAACTAGCTCCCAATAAAATGAAAGTTAATTCATAAGGTAATCCAAATTCACCTTTTATAAAAGTAATAATACCTATTGTAAGGAAGAATATTGAACTTATTCCAGCAGCTAATCCATCTAAACCATCAATTAAATTAACACAATTAATACATGCCACAATGAACAAAACTGTAACAGGATAAGCAAAAATACCAAATTCAAGATATAAACCAAAAGCACTTATATCTTTTAAAATAATATTGCCATAAAATACAACTACTAAAGCAGCAAGTATTTGCCCAACTAATTTTACTTTAGCGTCTATTGGTTTAATATCATCAATAATACCTGTTATTAATATAATAAAGCTGCCTATTAAAACTGATATCATTTTAACACTTATTTCTCCAAATAAAATGTAACCAATTAAAAATGCAAAATATATAGCAAGCCCACCCATTCTTGGCATTGGCTTTTTATGTACTTTTCTTTCGTTTGGAATATCTAAAGCTCCTACATGATTAGCTATTTTTTTAGCAATAGGAACACTTATTAATGAAATTATAAATGTTACTCCAACCATTAAGATTGTATTTACTGTATTAGAAAGATTCATATTACCACCATTCAAAGTATAACACATGTTACAAAATTAGACAATATAATAATTTAAAGAAATAATTGTTTATTTTTGTCGTTTTATATTATATAATTATTGTAGGTGATAATATGAAAAATAAAAATAGTTCTAAAATTGCGATAGTTTTTGAAATAATTCTTATTATAATAAGTGTTGGATATTTTATATATTCCCTTATATTTATTAAGGATAGCCAATTATTTAATATTATTAATAGTTTTTTACTAGTATTTTTTGCAGTAATGTTACTATTGAATCAATTAACTAATAAAAGCTATTATAAAATTATATCTATAATTGTAGTTATTGGATTTGCTTTATGTAATGTTTTAAATAGTGTAAGTGCTTTTACAAAAAACATCATATCACTTGGAAATTTTAGTAATAAAAATATTAATGATGTATTAGTATGGGCTAAAGAAAATAACATTGAAATTGAGCAAATATACGAATATAGTGATAATATAAAAGAATTTTTTATAATTAGTCAAGACATTGATTCTAATATACCTCTTAAAGATGTTACTAAATTGAAATTAATTGTTTCTTCTGGACCTAATTATAATAAGGAAGTTATTATTCCTAATTTAGTTGGTTCTAAAATAGATGACTTATTAAAAATTAAAAATGAATTATTATTAAATAATATTGAAATTAATTATGTTAAAAGTGATTTAGAAAAAGATACAATTATTGAGCAATCATTAAAAGGTCAATATCAAAGAAATACTAAAATTACTTTTACAATTTCTTTAGGAAATGAAGTAATAGAAGAAATTACAATGATTGATTTAGTTGACAAAAACATATTTGATGCTAGTCTATGGTTAAAACAAAATGGTATTAATTTTGATGTTATTTATGAATTTAGTGATAAAACTAAAGGTACAGTAATTAATCAAAGTATCAAAACTAATGATGTTATTAAAATAGCTAATGACAAAGTATCAATAACTGTTTCTAAAGGCCAAAGTATAACTGTACCTAACCTACTTAATATGTCTAGTAACGATGTTATTAATTGGATTAGTGAAAATAATTTAAAAATAGAATTTAATGAAATTTATCATACTACTGTTCCTCTTGGAAATATAATAAGTGCTAATTATAATGAAGGTGATATTATTGAAGACGGAACTTTAATAAAAATAACAACCTCTAAAGGTCAAATTAAGTTTCCAAAAGTAGATTCTTTACAAGATTTAAGAAATTGGGCTAATGGTTACAATTTGGAAGTTGAAGAACAATACGCTACTAATAACGATGTAGGTGTTGGTGGCATAATAAGTGCTAGTTATAATGAAGGTGATGTAGTTGATCCTAATACACCAATTAGTGTTACTATTTCTACAGGTCGACCTATAACTGTTCCTAACTTTTATAATATGAGTAAAAATGATATTAATTACAAATGTCAAAGCTTAGGATTAATATGTTCTTTCTATGAGGGAGGATATTCAAATATTCAAAGTGGTAACGCAATAAGTCAAAATGTAAGTGCTGGTGCCACTGTTACTAAAGGTAAAACAATTAGTATTGCTCTAAGTAAAGGTCCTGCTAAAACATTCACTTTAAAGCTTCCACAAGCTACAATATCTTCTTGTATAGGTGATGCTAGTTGTACAATAAATAAACTTAAAAGCTATTTAGACAATAATTACCCTGGCGTTTCATTTACATTTGAAACTGCTAGTAGTAGCACATTTAACAATGCTGGCTTTATACATGAAAATTCTGGTAAAGTTAATGGAACTGTAACTGATGGTTCAGTCGTAACACAAGGTAACACATATAAAATTATTATTACAAAATAAAAAAAGCTTCTTAATTGAAGCTTTTATTGTGCGTTCATTTGTTTAGCTACTTCTTCTGCAAAATTTTCTTCTCTTTTTTGCATACCTTCGCCTACTTCGAAACGAATCATATCTAATATTTTACCACCATTGTTTTTAACATAAGTTTTAACACTAACATCTGGATCTTTTACAAATGGTTGTTCTTCTAAACAAATTTCTTTATAGAATTTTTTAATTCTACCTTCTACCATTTTAGCAGCAATGTCAGATTCTTTGCCTTCATTAATTGCTTGTTCTTTTAAGATTTCTCTTTCTTTTTCAACTTCTGCTTCAGGTACATCGCTAATTTTAACATATTTTGGTCTCATAGCAGCTGCATGCATAGCAACTTCTTTGGCAACCTCACTGCTTGCTCCTTCAAGTAATACAAGAACAGCAATTTTACCACCCATATGAATATATGAACCAAATGATTCATTATCATTTTTAGTCATTTTAGCGAATCTTCTGAATGAAAGTTTTTCACCTATTTTAGATGTTTTAGCAATAAATAAGTCATTTAATGTAGAACCATTTACTTGTAAATTTAAAGCATCTTCTACATTATTTACGTCATTACTGATTACTGCTTTTAATGTTTCATTAACTAAGTCTTGGAATTCACTGTTTTTAGCAACAAAGTCTGTTTCTGAATTAACTTCTACGATAGATGCTGAATTACCATCTATTAATATTGCAGCAAGTCCTTCAGCTGCTATTCTTGATTGCTTTTTAGCAGCGCTAGCAATTCCTTTTTCTCTTAAATAAGTCATTGCTTCTTCCATATTACCATTAGTTGCTTCTAATGCTTTCTTGCAGTCAAGCATTCCTGCTCCTGACATTTCTCTTAATTCTTTAACTAAACTAGCACTTATCATATTATTTCCTTTCTAAAATTAAAGATGATTATTAATCATCCTTTATTTTAAAGCATCTACAAGTTCAGCTTTTTTCATTGTAGAATAACCTTTTATATCTTTATCTTTAGCCATTTCTCTTAATTCATTAACTGTTAAAGTAGATAAATCTTTAGTTTCGGCTTTTTCTTCTTTTTTAACTTCTACTTCTTTAGTTTCTTTTTTTGCTTCTTCTTTATTAGCTCTTTCTGGCTTTCCGTTTTTGAAATTTTTATTTTTATCAAATGGTTTTCTGTCTTCAAATCTTCTAGGTTCTTTTTTCTTAACTGTTTCTAATGCTTTTTCCATTATTTCTTTGCCATCTTCTTTTTTGTTTTCTGAAACATAGTCAACTAATTCTAATCCTTGTGCTTCACAAATAGCATTTGCCATAACACCTGTAATTAATTTAACAGCTCTTATTGCATCATCATTACCTGGAATTACATAATCACACATATCAGGATCACAGTTAGTGTCGACAATTCCGAATACTGGAATATTTAACTTTCTAGCTTCATTAATAGCATTATATTCTTTAGATGGGTCAACGATAAATAAAGCATTTGGTAATTTGTTCATTTCACGAATACCACATAATAGTTTATTTAATTTGTCATATTCTTTTCTTAAACCAACAACTTCTTTTTTAGGAAGTAAGTCAAATGTTCCATCAGCTTCCATTTTTTCAATTTCTTCTAAACGTTTAACTCTTCTTCTAATTGTTTTGAAGTTAGTTAATGTTCCACCTAACCATCTTTCAGTTACATAGTAAGATTTGCTTCTTATAGCTTCTTCTTTTATTGCTTCACTAGCTTGTTTTCTAGTTCCCACAAATAAAACTTTACCATCATTAGCAGCTATTTTGTTTAAAGCTTCATATGCTTCTTCAATTTTCTTAGCTGTTTTTTGTAAATCTATAATATAGATTTCATCACGTGCTGTAAAAATATACTCTTTCATTTTTGGGTTCCATCTTTTAGTCTGATGACCAAAGTGAACACCAGCTTCTAGTAGATAATTCATTGATACTACTGACATTTTATTCCTCCTTTTGTTTTTTTCTTCTGAAACGTTTCTAACTTATACCACCTAACGGCACTAGATATAAGAATCCACGTCATGTTTATTTGAAAAAGCCATAACTATTATATCATAAAAATAGTTAATGGCAATACTTATTTAATTATTTTTTTTACAAGTGTATATACTTCTTCATGTATTTCTTCTATTGTTTTTCTAGTGTCATCATCTTTCATACAATCAACAGTTATATAGTTATGTAACTTAGCAATTTCTAAATAAGATTGTTCAGCATTTTTAAGATGTTCAATATTTGCTTCATGTTCGTCTCTTTTTTCTTTTCTTTTATTCATTGCTTTAATACTTTCTGTATATGGTAAGTGCAAAAATATTGTAGCATCTGGCTTTACAAGTTCTAAAATATTATATTCTAGATCTTCTATTTTTTTATAGAATTTTAATCTATCACTTATATTACTCATTTTAGCTGATTGATGAGCCAAATTAGAATCAACATATCTATCACAAATAACGTTTGTATCGTTTTTTAAATAATCTTCTATTTTATACATATTGTATTTTCTATCAGCTGCAAAGTATAAAGATGCGACCATTGCTGGTACATTAGCTGCCTTTTCTTTAAACCAACCTTCACAAATATAATCTTTGCCAAGATAAGGACCACCCACTATTTTACCAGTTGGTGTATCATACATTGGAAATGTTTCATATACTGCTTTTATATTTTCTTTATTTAATTTATCTATTAATAACTTTGCTTGCGTTTCTTTTCCAGAACCGTCTGTTCCTTCTATTATTATAAACTTGCTCATAAATTCACCTATATTTTCCTTGTTAAAGTCTTTCCTTCTTTAAATTTACAGTCATTAGTACAATTATAATCTTTAAATGTGCAACGAGCACCTAAAGAATAATTAGCCAAATAATCTAAAAGCTCTTTATTATCAGTACTTTTAGCAAAATCTATAATTCTATTCATTGCTTCTTTAGTTTGATTATTTATTTCAAGTTGTGCACAACTACATAGTCTTTCTTTACATTTTAAAATAAAATCTTTATATGTTCCTGATTCTTCTACTAAAACTAACTCACCTTGTGGATGAATAGAACTAACACTTTTCATATCATTAAGCCATTCTGACTTTAATACCTCATCATTTTCAATTATTGGTGGCACAAAAAACTTTTTTTCATTCAATAATTTTATATTATAATCAATTGTTCTATGCCTCTGTGCTTGTGCAACATTAGCAAACGTTGCCTCATAACAAATAGTATATCTTTTATTATGAAAAAACTCATCTTTGTTACTTATAGAATCATCAATTAAACTAAAACTGCGATTTTTATCATTCGCTGATAATTTGTCATCTATCAAGTTAAGTCTTAACAATTCATAATAAAAGTCTAGCATACTATCAGATACTTTATTTTCAAAGTCACTATCTATGTCATGATTTTCAATATATCTTTGACAAAAAGCAGCTATATTATTTATTTGTCTTAATGAAGTGCTATAAATCATAGTTGTTGGAATAAATATCGTTACTAAATATCTAGCATTTTCTTGAGCCATATGTTTAATTTTTTTATTCACAAATTCATTATCATATGTTTCTTTTATTTTATTGGTAAATATTTCTACCCATTTATTATATAAGTTTTCTTCTAAATCTGATATAACTGGAGTTGATGCCTTAGAAATTTTAGTATATCTACTTGATTTTTCACTTGTCGCATATTGTTTTTCATTGTTTAAAAACATTGCTAATATTTTAGGAATATTTACTAAATTAAGTCTTACATTAATGTGATCATAAACACTGTGATGTCCACTATTTAAAGTGTTTTGAGCTCTTTTTAGTGTTTTTTCTAGAGGTTCTTCTACTATTTTAGAGTAGCCCTCTTTATTATAACAAACTCCCGCAAATAAGCCTGCTGTTTTAAGTGCTTTCTTTTGATTAAATTTACCTCTTCTATCCACAAAAACACTTGGCAATAATTCGATTTTTAATTTTTGACTTTCCATATAATATCCTTTCTTATTCCCCTTATATTCTAATTAAATGATACAACAAATGTTTGTACATGTCAATAATAAAACTACTATTTTACTAGTAGTTTTGCTTTTACATCATACCAATCATTTACTCTTACAACATCTAGCTTATTTAAATCTTCATAAGTTAAATTTGTATTATGATAATTAGTAAATAAATATTTTGTTTTACAATTTTTAAGATTATCTAATCTATCATCTATTTTTATATCAGCACTTACTAAATCTTTTCTAGTACCAAATATAAATTGATTAGGACTTAAGAAAGGTAAATTTTCCATAAAAAAGTTATGTTTTTGCAGTAATAATTTACCTGATAAATAAGGTATTTCTCTTATTATATATGAAGTATTTATAACCAAATCATATTTTTCATTTAATAATCTAATAGTATCCACTGCACCATCTAAGAAATAACAATGTTTATAAATATTAATATTTATTAAAAATTTAAAAAAATCTTCTTGCAATTCTTTTGGTACAACGTCTTGCATATAAAAGTCTTTGAAATCTTCTTTTACATAATTAGTTCTTAAAAACGTATTAATGGCATATAAAAAGCCACCTTCTGTTATAACTTCATCTTGATCTATTGATAATACTTTCATTATAAATTATTAAGTCTTTCTTTTATTAATTTATTAACAACGCCTAAATCAGCTTTACCTTTTAGTAGACCAGAAGCACGCCCCATAACTTTACCTATATCAGTTTTTGTAGGTTTTAATTCTTCAAATATTTTATCAATTTCTTTATTTATTTCTTCTAATGATAATTGTTCTGGCATATATTCACTTAAAATTTTTATTTCATTATTAGTTTTATCAATTAAGTCTTGTCTTTTACCTTTTTCAAATTCAACAATTGATTCTTTTCTTGTTTTTATTTGTTTAGCAATAATACCTATCATTTCATCATCAGATAATTCATGCTTTTTATCTAATTCTTCTAATTGCATAGCACCTTTAACCATACGCATAACCATTAGTTTCTCTTTATCTTGAGCTTTCATAGCGTTTTTTAAATCATTCAATATTCTTTCTCTCATATATTCACCTATTTAATAAAAGAGCCATTAGTAGGCTCTATTCATTCTTTCTCTTTTTTTACTATTTTTAATAGCCTCTTTTTTAGCTTTTCTCTTTTTAACGCCAGGTTTCATATAACCTTCGCTTCTTTCACGAACTTCTTTTAGGAGGCCGTCCTTTGCGGTTTTTTGTTTAAATGTTCTGAATGCTGCTTCAAATCCATTTTTGCCGTCTTTAACGATTACTTTTGTCATAATTCCCTCCCTTCTAAAGTTTTCATTGGTATTATATCACTATAAATAAGCAATTTCAACATATTTTAGACAAAAAAAGAGCTTTTTTTGGCTCTTTTTGACATTTAACAACTATATCCCGCTATTAAATGTCTTAAATATGTTCCAATTTCAACTCCATAATTAAATATTAATTCAATCATATTGCTTAATAAAGGTACAATTATAGGTAGAAGCAAAAATCCTATAGCCAGTATTATAAATCTTTTTGGTTTAATTAAAGCGTGCAAATACTTTTACCTACAACTCTTCTTATTGCTGTTCCAAAACTTCTACCTAAATCTAATATTGTTTCAATTCCTCTTGCAATAGAGTTCATGAAAGTTGCAGTTATGTTAAAACCACCAACTATTTTTAATAATTCATCTTTTTTTAAGTTCATATATTCCTCCTAACTACGACATGCAAGTGGCCTTACTATGCCATCAATTACACCTATTAAAAAAACTATTATAGCTCCGCCTATAAAGAAAGCGCCTACTCCTCCACCATTTATTTGTTTCAATTCTTTTTCGTTTATTTCTTGCATTTTTATTCCTTCCTAAATATTTTTTTAAATAATGTTATATTTCCTTTACTAATTTTAATATTAAAAATATAACTATCTATAATATCACTACTATTTAATTCACATTTATAATACACTTCATAATACATTTTATAATTATTACTAATAATATAGTCTTTACTTATTTTTTTGATTTCACATTTCTTTAAAGTATTATTTATATATACCTTATTAGAAATACTATAAATATCTTTTTTTTCAATCATTACTAGTATGTTATCGTTATTATATTCACCATAGTAATTAACAAACTCCTCATATTTATAAAAATAAATAAAAGAAAATATACTTATAATTAATAACAATGTAATAATTAAAAATAACTTTTCTTTCTTTAATTCTAAGAAAAATAAATTATTCATTTCTTGTTATTACCTCTATCTTGCTATTATTGATTTTTATAACTTTATCAAATAAATCCATATTCTCTAAACGATGGGAAACAGCTATTATCGTTCTATTTTTAAATTTATCAAACATTCTTTTAAATATTTTCCTTTCTAATGAAATATCTATTTGATTAGTAGCCTCATCTATTAACAAAATATTAAAATCATTTAATAAGCTTCTTGATAAAATTAATCGTTGTCTTTGTCCACCTGATAAATTAAAACCATTTTCTTCTATCAACATATTGTATCCTAGTTTATCATCTATAAAATCTAATTCGCATATTTTCGCTATTTCATATATTTTTTCTTTTGAAATACTTCTATACAAATCTATATTATTATACAAAGTATCAGTGTATAATGATTCATTTTGTGAGATATAACATATACTTTCATCTAATGTTTTTTTTAAATAATCATTAATATCTATATCATCTATAAATATTTGATTTCTATTTACTTTGTAGTATTTTTTTAATAATTTTAATATGGTACTCTTACCACTACCACTACTTCCTATAATAAGTACTTTTTCGTTTTGTTCTATTTCTAAAGAAATATTTTTTAAAATATTTTTATTGTCATCATATGAAAAACTAAGATTATTTAATTTTATACTACCTTTGGGTTTAGTATTTATAATTCCGTTATCTTTTTCATTATAGTATACTTCAATTACTCTTTCTAAAGCATTACTGCTAGAAGATAAGTTATTATCTAAATCAATTATTTCTTTAATCGGGCCTAAAAAATATACTAAAAGAGAATTAAATGTCATTAATGAGCCAACTGTCATATTTCCTTTATTTATTTCTAAAGCACCTAAAAATATAATTAACATAAAGCTAATATCATTAAGAATACTTTTTAATAAATTTTGCATATTACAAACATTATCTATATCAAACAATTTGTTCAAATAGTTACCATATTTATTTTTAAATATATTAATTATATTACTATAAATATTTAAACCATTTATATTTTCATAATTGCTTATCGTTTCATACATATATGATGTAACATCAGCCTTTTCTTTTTGGCATAAATCTATTTTATTTTTAATTAATTTATGATAACCAATAAATACTATAACATAAAAGAATAATACAATAATAGAAATAATAAATAACTTCAAATTGATAAAATATAAGCATATTGTAGAAGAAATTATCAAGATTAAATCAATAAATACAATTACTATTACTTTACTTATACTATCTTTTAAAATATGTAAGTCTGTTATTCTACTAATAATATCACCAGTAGTTCTACTACTAAAATAACGATAAGGAAGCTTAATAATTTGTTCAAAAGTTAAGGTGGTAATATCGTAATCTATATTATGGCTGACAAAAACTATTGCTTTATTTCTAAGATATGAATAGATTATATTTAAAACAGAAAAATGTAAAAATAATAGAAAAATAAAGATAATTATATTTTTATTTTCAAGGTTATCTATTATGTATTTCAAATAAAAGGAGTTCAAAATTGAAAACAAAGTTATCAAAATAGAAAAATATAATAATTTAACAAACATAAGCTTATAACTTTTTATGATATTTATTATAAAGCGGAATTTTGAATTTTCTTCGAAATACTTTGGCAATTCCTTTTCTGGGGACATAACAATTAGTATATTATTGTATATATTACCGAATTCCTTTAAACTCATTTTTTTAATTCTGTCACTAGGATCAGCAACTAATACATACTTATCATTAACTTCATAAATTACCATATAATGATTGTAAGTTTTATTAAGAGTAACATGACATATTGCTGGAAAATTTTGATTTCTTAAATCTTCAATACTACATTTTAAACCGTTTGCTTTAAAACCATAATATTTTAATGTCTCAACTAAATGATAAGCTGTTACTCCATTTTTAGTCGTTTTTGTTAATTCTTCTAGTTTGATTGGATTCACATAACCATTATAATATTTAAATATCATTAGTAGTGATGCTACTCCGCAATCTTTACTTTCTTTCTGTTTTATAAATGGATATTTTTTGAACATAATTATTGCCTCCTACTTATATGATACGAAAATAATTATCGATTTCCTTTTTATTTAAAAAAAATGTATAAAAAAATGATATTTATTTTGCATAAATACCATTAAAAATTAAACATTAACCATTCTGGTTTAAAAATCATAAGAATTGATATTAAAAGCATAATAATACCACCAATTAAATGAGAATATTTAGTATATTTAGTTGAAATACCTGTTACTTTAAACGTTATCATAGCTATAATAAATATTATTAAATCATCTATCAAAAAGAAAAAGATATAAATTCCAATATTTAAGGCATACATAAACTTAGATAAATCATTAATAGCAAGTATTTGTGTAAAAAGTAAAGGAAGTCCAGCAGAACATGCAAGTTCAATCAAATTAACAATAAAAGCTAATCCCATTATACCAATAAGTGCCAAGAAAAAATATTTTTCACTAGTAAACTTCTTAATATAATTTATTATTTTTTTTCTTTTATTACTTTCTACAACTGTACATCCTGATTCATTAGCTTTAAAATAACTATTTAAATTAATTGCACCCGCTATTAAAGCAATAAATGCAATAATCATCCTTAAAATAGCAATATCTCTCATTTTTAAAGTAATATTTAGCCAAGCAACCATAAATAGCAAATAAACAACAGCAGAAGTAATCAAAAAGGTACTACCTAAAATCCACATTTTCTTTCTGTCATTCATGCCTATTAAAACAGTTATTAAAAATAATAATACCCACATCGCACATGGATTAAATCCATCTATAAATCCAAGTACAACCGCTACTATTGGAAGTGATACATTTTTAGGGTCAACCTCTCCTAACCATGGTAGCTTTACATTTCCACTTAAACTTTGATCAGGGTTTTCCTCTCCTTCAAAAGGAGGAACAATTTCTAATATTTCACCAACAATATCTTTATGTTTAAAAGTTGAATAATACTTAATAGCGTCTTCTATTTTGTAACCAATATTAGTATTAAATCCAACAAAATATTGTGAACCTATTACAGTAAATGGAATTGAATTTGTTTGATAATTTAACTTTTCAAAAACCTTAGCTTGTAATATATTAGTCTCTTCTTCACTAACCTCATACATATATATTTCTAAATAGTCATATTTCTTCTTTATTTTTTCTAAATAAGCTTTTTCTTCAGCACAATGAATACAAGAATTAGAATGAAATAAATAAAGTCTTACAGTTTCTTTTGCTTCTACATTAAAAGGTAAAATCATTAAAACAAATAATAATATAGAAATTAAATATTTTTTCATTTTACACCTTCTATAAAATCTTTAATTTGCTTTTTATTCTTTTCACCAATAATTCTACCCACTTCAATTCCATTTTTAAACATAATAATAACTGGTAAAATATTACCTACATTATAATTACTAACATCATCTAAATCATAATCATAACTTACTACATCAATTTCATTATAATCTTTAATAACACTATCAAAAGCAGGGTTTGTTATTAAACAAGCAGGACACCAAAGTGCACTTATTTTTACTATTTTCATTTTTACTCCTTTACTATTACGCCCAAAAGATTAACCAAATCTAATACTTGAACTGTATTTATGATTGCGCCTTTTAAGCATTTTAAATCTATATTAATATTAATTATTGAACAATTAGATAAATCAATGTCTTTAAAATAGGTATTATAGCACCTCATATTATCTAAAACTACATTATCAAATAAAGCTTTACTAAATTTTACTTCATTAAAAGTTGAATACTCGATATTGCTATTAAAAAACTTAGTATTTTCTATATTGGTGCTTGCTAAATTGATATATTTTAAATTACTTTCCATAATAAGAGTATTGTTTAGTGTACAATCAATTATATTACTACCTAACATTTTACAATCTTTAAATTTAACCTTTTTAAAATAAGTTTTAATAAAATAAGCATTTGATAAATCACAATTATCAAATACTACATTATCAAAATAGCAATTATTAAATTTAGAATCAATTAAATTGTTTCTTATAAAATCAGTATTATGAAATTCTATTTCATCTAAATTAATAGTTTCATTAATTGATTCAAACTTTAAATTGTAATTAATAGAATCTATTTCATTAAAATTAGATTGATTCATGCTAGCCTTTCATAAACAATAGCAAAACATCTTAAAAATTCATCTATTTCTTCTTTAATGGTTAAATATGATAAGCTAATTCTAACACTTGATAAAGCTCTATCTTCATCATTTGTCAAAGCTAAAACAGCCTTACTCACATTACCAGTAGAACAAGCACTTTGCGTTGATATATATATTTCATATTCTTCCAAAGCATGCTGCAATGTTTCTGGTTTTACACCTAAGACGCTAAAATTTAATATATGAGGTATTGATGAAGAACTATCATTTATTCTTACTTTATCATATTTTTTTAGATTAGCTTTTAAATAATTATTTAATTCTTTTATATAATCATATTTTTTATTTAAATCTATATAAGATAATCTTAATGCTTTTGAAAGTGAGGCAATTAATGGTGTCATAGGGGTACCAGAACGATATACTGTTGTACTTTTACCTCCATGAATTAATGGTTCTAGCCTAACATTATCCTTTTTGATTAAAACGCCAATTCCTTTTAAACCATAAAATTTATGAGCCGAAAAGCTTGCTAAGTCTATATTAGTTAAAGGAATATCAACTTTTCCTACACTTTGTGTCATATCTACGTGAAATATAGCTTTTGAATTTTGTTTAATAAACTTTCCTAATTCATCTATCTTTTGAAGAACTCCTGTTTCACTATTAACAGACGCGATTGAAATTAAAATTGTATCTTCTCTTATAAGACTTTTTAAGTCATCTAAATCAACTAAACCATTTTCATCTAATTTGACGAAACTAACTTCAAAACCTTTTTTTTGCAAATAACCAATAGGTCCATAAATTGAAGAATGTTCTAAATTAGTTGTTATTATATGTTTACCTGCTCTTTCATACTTTTCACAAATACCTTTAATAGCTAAATTATTTGATTCAGATGAACCACTTGTATAAATAATTTCACTAGTTTTTACTTTCAATATATTAGCTATTTGGATAGTAGCGTCATCTATTAATTTTTTTGACTGTGCTCCTAATTTATGTAAGGAGTTAGGATTTCCTATAAAATTTAATGAAACTTTATTAAATGTATCTAATACTTCCTTATTAACAGGAGTAGTTGCCGAATAATCTAAATATATCATATTATCACCTTTTCTAATTATATAATAACATTTGTGTTTTTTCAAATAAAATTATTTTGTTAATTTTAATACTTTATTTAATGCACATTCCTTTATAATTTTGTTCATTTCTTGATAATGCTTTTCCATTTCGTCTACTAATTTTATTTGATTTCGTGCTCGTACTAAATTGTGTTTTTCATAATCACATTTAAAATATGTATCACCATTTATATAATCATTTAAGAATCTCATAGCTAATTCTAATGTTATGATTCTACACGAAAGGGCTAAATTATCTATTTCTTGTTGTGTTAGTATTTCTTTGGTTTCGCTTAAATAAGCTTCAGTAAACTTTCTGAAATATTCCATATTTATTCCGACATTTTCGAGATTGGGATCATCCTCATAAGTGGTTGCTGCTCCTGATCTTATTGCATCTCCAAAATCATATAATGCGGAACCTGGCATTACAGTATCCAAATCTATTACGCATATTGCCTTTTTGGTTTTTTCATCTATTAATACATTGTTTATTTTAGTATCATTATGGGTTACTCTTTTTGGTATTTTTCCTTGTTCCATTAAGTCTACAATTATTCCTAGCTCATCTTGTCTTTTTATTATATATACTATTTCAGCTAAGACATCTTTTACTCTATCGCAAGGATCTCTTTTAATATCTTTTAAAAAGTCATTAAGTCTTACTTTTGAGTTATGAAAGTTTGGGATAGTTTCACTTAATTTATCTATTGGATAATCATTTAATACTTTAACAAAATGTCCAAATGCTTTTCCTACATTATAAAACATTTCAGCATTTTCTGATTTATCATAAGTTACTGCATTATCTACATAATTATACATTCTATAGTATTCATTATTGGATGTTCTAAAAAGATTACTATTATTTTTAGTTTTAATAACACTAAGTGTTCCTCTTTCTACATCTTCATGATTAATTTTTATATATTTTTTATAATATTCTGTTACACTTTCAATATTTTGCATTAATAAATATGGTTCATTAAATACTGTCGTATTTATTCTTTGCAATACATACTTGTGTTCTTTTTCATCTTTAGTTGTTATTATGTACGTTTTATTAATATTTCCTACGTTATTTTCCTTTATTTCTATTGTATTTCCTTTTAAAGCAAACTTATTTATTATGTCTTCTATTTTCATTTTGTCTCCTATTTTTTCTATTAATTAAATGTATATTTTTATTATATCAAAGTTATATCAATAATCAAAACTTTTTATAATAAAAAAACAATATTTAATAATTATGTAACTATTTAAATATTGTTTCGTTTTTTATTTATATAGAAATATATATTAATCTATCTTTATGATTCATACTTTTCATCTAACAGAATTAAATTATTTAGAGGGAAATATTTGTTAGTTTCTATTTTTTGTTCAAAATATTTGTCATTTTTCCAATAACATTTAATTGCATACCCTTCTTTAGAATTTCTAACATTTCCTCGACTTGTTATTATTCTAAATTGCTTATCAACTATTTCTATTGCTGAACAATTGGATAGCATTATACCAATTTTATTATTAATTCTTAATTGTTCCATTGTTGACTCATGTCTTCCTACTTCATCACAATGTGGAGTCATAAAGATATCTATCCAATTTAAACATTCCACTATTTCAAATTTATTATCATTAGTATCAGAATTACAGGAATTAAACCAGCAAACTGCTCCTGCCGATATACCACAAATTACTTTACCACTTTTCCATGCTTTTTTTAATATAATATCAAAGCCTGATTCTCTCCAAAGTTTTATCAAAGATAGTGTGTCTCCACCACCTTCATATATAATATCGGCCTATTCAACTAATTCTTCAACTTTCTTCTTATTGAATAATTCTAAAGAACTTAAATGCTTACAGTTACATCCGTATCTATCTTTATATATTTTTTCTATTGTTTCATAATAACTATCTTGTATTTCTTTTGAAAAACACATTGCATGAGCAATAAATAATTAGGATGTTCTTTTCCTGTTAATTTTATTATCTCTTCATCAATTGTTTCTGTTTCATATAACGTTTGTGTACCATCTTCTAAAAATCTACCATTTTCTCCGCCACCTATTGCGACAATTTTCTTAGTTATAAAATCACAATCTCCTTATTGTGTATAATAACGTTATAAAATATTTATTTTTTAAATAATACAGTATATATAATTAATTCAATGTCTCAACAGGTATTTCACTTCCCCCTAAATATCCAAGTAAATTCTTTTTAGTTTCCATGCCAGTTTCATCATCAGTAAATTTTTCACCAGTTAAAACATTATAATCAGCACTTTCTTGTAGTTTTACTATCTTAGATTCTTTATTCTTTTCTATTATATATTTT
>JALELF010000042.1 GCA_022771715.1 Bacillota bacterium | reverse complement strand
AGTCTATTTAAGAAGTATGAATGATGTACCTAATACTGATTTAGTAACTAATAAACAGTATGAAGTTAAAAATATAATTGTATATGGTGTTAACTACACTACATATACTTATAGTGGTTACTATGGATATCAAAGAATAGACAACATTGGAACTGGCGAAGGATATTATATTAGTGAAGGCAAAGCTATTCCAATTACTTGGCAAAAAAATGATAGAGCTAGCCAAACTATTTATAAAATAAAAGAAACAAATGAAGACTTAGTTGTTAATAATGGTAATACATATATTCAAATATACCCTATTAATCAACCAATGAATATAAATTAAAACCCGCAATTTTTGCGAGTTTTTTCATTTATCATTTATTTGATCTTTAATTTTTGTTTTAATTCTTTGAATAGCGTTATCAATACTTTTAGTGCTTTTGTCTAAGATTAACGCTATTTCACGATATGTAAGACCAGATGTTTTTAAATCAAACACTTGTGATTCTAAATCAGTTAAGTTTTGTTTTATTCTATTTACTAAATCTTTTTCTGACTCTATACTTATCATAATTTCTTCTGGATTAGTACTATCATCTTGCAAAGCACTTTGAAATCTTAAAACATCACCTTCATCATCTAAAATTTCAAATGGTAAAGATGTATTTAATATTTTGTTTTTAGCCGAAGTACTTTTTGCCATTAAACTAACCATTCTTTTTTCAATACAAACTCTAGCGTATGTATAAAATGATGCGTCTTGACATTCATCATAACTCTTAATAGCGCTACTAAGAGCTATCATACCTTCCTGTATATAATCATTTAATTCAAGACCCAAACCATTTGAATATCTATATAAACGCTTTGCACTAGCTCTAATTAATGGCTCATATTTTTGATATAACATCTCGCTAGCTTCTTCACTATTTTCTCTAATATTATAAATTATTTCAAAATCATTTAAGTCCTTGTAATTCATGAATACCTACTTTCTTTTAGATACTGCTTCAAATATAATAATCCCAGCTGCTACGCTAGCATTCAAACTATTTACTTTTCCTTTCATTGGAATAGTTGCAATAAAATCACATTGTTCTTTTATCAATCGTGACATTCCAAATCCCTCATTACCAATTATTATACATGTTTTTGAAGAATAATCAATATCTTTGTAAGGAGTTCCCTCCATATCAGTTCCAACAAACCAAAAGCCTTGCTTTTTTAATTTTTCAATTGTATTTGCTAAATTAGTTACCATACATAATTTTACATTTTCTAAAGCACCAGCACTTGTTTTCATAACCGTGCTATTTACTTGTACACTTCTATTTTTAGGTATAATTATTCCATCAACACCAGCTGCTTCACATGTTCTAATAATTGCTCCTAAATTATGTGGGTCTTCTATATGATCTAAAATTACTATTAATGGATTCTCACTTTGCAGTATACATTCCAAACTAGCATATTCATAATCATTTATTTCTAAAATAATCCCTTGATGGTTTTCTTTAACCATTTTATCCATTTCTTTTTTTGATAAAATAGTTATCTTTAAATTTTTTATTTTATTTAGAATTTCTTCATCATTAAAATTATCTGATAAATAAATCTTCTTTATTTCTTTTTTATTATTTAATATTTCTTTTGCAACATTTTTGCCATATACAATCATATTTTATCTCCCATCTTCATCATATATTAAATTCATCATTTCATCTAGTTTTTTATTATTTGTTAAATAAAAATATCCAATAATTGCTTCAAATGCTGTCGCATATTTATAAGTAATTATATCTGTATTTTTAGGATGTCTATTTCCTTTATGGTTTCTACTTCTTTTAATGATAGCTATTTCTTCTTGATTAAAAAAATTTTGATTTATTAGTTTTTCTAAAAAAACTCTTTGACTTTTAGCACTAACATATTTAACTGCTTCTTTTTGAAGTTTATCTACTTTTACAATATTCTTTTTTATTAAATAATTTCTAATATAAACTTCATATACAGCATCCCCTATATAAGCTAAAACCAAAACATTATTACAATCTATCAAATGTAATACCTTTAATATTTCCTAATTTTATATCATTAATTATTACTGAATAGACTTTATCATAGTCTACTATTCCACCTTTTGCTAAACATCCTCTTTTTTTACCAATGATTTCTAAAGCACTTTCAATGTCTTCAACATCATCTACACCATATCGTTCTTTTAAAATATTTGGGTAATATTGATGCAATGATTTTAATATATAACTAACGACATCATCTATTGGTAAAACTTCTTCTTTAATGGCCGTAAATGTAGCTAAATTATAAGCTATATTTCCTGTATCTATTTTAGGCCATAATATTCCTGGAGTATCAAGTAGTTCTAAATCATTGTTTATTCTAATCCAATTAAGATTTTTAGTAACACCTGGTTTATTTCCTACGTTTGCTACTTTTTTAGAAACTAATCTGTTAATTAGAGTAGATTTTCCAGCATTAGGTATACCAACTACAAGAACTCTTGTTTTTCTTTTTAGTAAACCTTTATTTTTATTCTTTTCATTTAAATTTTGCAGTAAATCATTTGTCATAGAAATTAATGATTTTAAATTAGTACTATGTTCTAAATCAATAGGAAATACTTTATACCCTTTTTGTTCATAATATTTTATCCATTTGTTAGTTTCAATTTTATCACATAGATCATATTTTGTGATAATTAAAACTCTTGGTTTATTTTTGATATAGTTATCTAAATCTATTACCTTAGAAGAATAAGGAATTCTAGCATCTATCACTTCGTAAACTACATCAATCAAATCAATATTTTCACTTATAAGTCTTTTTGTTTTAGCCATATGGCCAGGATACCAGTTAATTCCGACTGATGAAAAACTTTTTTGACTATCATTATTTTTCTTTTCTGCTCTAATTTTTCTTTTTTGGTACATATCCATTTTAATCACTTCCTTTAATTATTATAACATTAAAAACTATATACAATAGAATCATTTATGACATCTTTATAATCAATAAAAACTCTAACTTCAAGAGAATTTAGTTCAATGTCAAATCCTTCTCTTTTATTCATATAACATACATCAGAAAAATCATCAAATTTTAAGTAAAAAATTATAGAATCTTTTGTTGGTTTTTCAACATATACATCAGTTGGCCAAACTAAAGCAGATTCATTATTTTCTCCAAGGCAATATTCATTAAAATCAATCTTTTGTTTTTTTCCTATTTCTATTTTGTTAATTTCTTTCCAATTATATATATGAACGCATAAACTATATTTATTAGTTTTATCTATAATATACAATTCATTTTTATTTAATTCTATTCTACTTATACCAATGTTTTTATTATTTAATATCATAATATTTTCAATATTATTCATATTTAACCTCATCTATATAAATTCTTTTTTCACATATTTTTATTATGAATTATAATTTATTTTTGTGAATATTTTTTAGAAATTTCTCTAACTCTATTTCATTACTAAAAATTGTTATTTTCTGACAATTTGTTGACTTCAACAAGTTGTTCATCTATATTAAAACCTGAATTTTTACAAGTCTCTTTTACTTTATTTAAAACCTTTAAGAAATTTCTCCAATCTCTATATTCTAAAACTTTCGAAAATTCCCTAGCAGACTAATACTCATTTCCATATTCATCTATATGTTTAATATTCTCGAAAATATTGTTAGTATATTTATCTCCAATTTTCTTCATTATATTTAAATTATTTACTTTATCTCCTTTTATATTAATTTTTATTATTTAAATCTTCCTTGTTATTCCTACTTTCCTTTATATCATTACTAAATCTTTATATTATCAAACAACAATATTTTGATAAAACATAAAAATAACTTTACTTGTAAAATTAATTTCTTTAAGTTTTAAATCTATTTAATTATATCATAATTTTTTAGTATTTTATATTATAATAAAAACTTATTTACTTTTTATAAAAAACATACTTGTAAAAGTATGCTTTCAATTTTAATCGTCAATTGTATTACTTATATAATGAGTATATGAATCATGGAATCATTTTAAAGTATCTATTATGCATCATTTTTTACTACACTTCTTCAATTATCAACTTAGCAAAATACTTAGCAAATTCTTTTTGCTTAAACTATTTTAACTTAATTTACTGTTACCAATGTTATTTAAATTACTACTATTTTTTATTTATTACCTTTTCAAATGCATTAGCATTTAGTATGGTATTTGATATAAATTCACCTTTATAAAAATTAGCCCAATTATTAAATACACATGGAACATTTTTTGCTTTATCTAATGAATCAACCTTTATAAAATTAATTTTAACATTATTGTTATTCGCATATTTAATAAGTTCTTTAACCTCATATTCTACATAGGGACACTCATTACTATAATAAATTGTAAAATCTTGATTGTCTATTTTCATATTTCTGGCATTATTGTTAAATTTTGGAGTTTCATTATTGTCAAACTTAAGCACCAACAATTCATAATCAGCTATCTCATCAATCACTTTAAAACCATAGTGTTCAAAAAACTTCTTTTCACCAATAAAAGGCCTTTTCTTTTTAGAAACTAAAGTACAAATTCCACTCATTCCTTTTTCTTTTGAATCATTTATTGCATATTCGAGTAATTCTTTAGCAATACCTTTTCCTTTAAAACTTCCCGCAACCCACAAGCAATAAATATATTCATAATTTTTACCAGTAATAGGAACCCAGGCAGTCTCTATTGGTTCGTATTCAATAAATATCTTGCCTCTATCATTTAACTTTCTAAATACATGACCATCTTTTAATTTATTTTTAATCCAAGCTTTTTTCATATCAACACCAACTTGGTGTTTTTTATCACCAATTGCACAACAAATGTGCTCATTATCAATATTTTCTAATGTTAAATTTATATATTCATTCATTTTATTTAACTCCTTCTAACGATTTAATACCATTCATAATTATTGTAAGCGATAAATCAAAACTATCTTTAATTGATATTGGGTTACCAAAAGCATCATTGTTTACAAGTAAAGCAAAGCCTTCTAAAAAACTTCTTAATGTTCTTATAATATGGTTTATATTATCACCACTAATACTTAATGGTTTCAGTATTTTAAATACTGTATTAAATAATCTTGTGGTAGCATTCTTTGTAATTTCGCTTTCATACTTGTTATACCATAACATAGCTGTAAAAACGCCCTTTTCATTAGTCGCATAATTATAAAAAGTATTACACATGTTTTTTAGTGCTTCATATCCTGTAACTCCAACTGCAGAATCGACTAACGCCTCTTCTAGTTGCTTCCAACCGTAAACCATAAGATTCTGCTTTACACTATCAAGACTAGAAACATAATTATATAAAGATGGTGACTTAACATTTAACTCTTCAGCAATTAGTTTTAACGATAAATTGTCTAAGCCAATCCTATTAGCAATACGTGCTGAAGCCTCTATAATAATTTCATTATTAATATTATTCTTTGCCATATAACCTCCATAACTAATTACATTTATATTTTAACTAATTGTATTAGTTAAGTCAATAAAAAAGAATCAATAATGTATTGATTCTAAATAAAGTACAATTTTTTTATTTTTATTCCAACTACTCCATACTTAGACTGTTCTTCTTTTGAATAGTATTCTTCCATATCCTGGTAGTTCGCCACTTCATTTTCATCATAACCCATGGAAATTTTATCAAAGTGCTTATACAATTCTTCAAAGGTTGGGTAATAACATAAATCTTCGATTTCAACTATCATTTTTTCATTATTAGCTCTATTAGTAAATTCAATCAAATCTTTTATTTTTAAAAGTTGTCTTTTTTCATCATTTAATCTTAACTCTACAGTTTTAGTTTCGTTTTTTATAAGATTAAATGGTTTTTCATTTAAATTCATTTTATATGTCATTTTTACACCTCACTCTTTTTATTATGGCTCTAAAAAGTTTACTTTTTTATTAGTTGATTTGGCATATTCTATTTCAGACTTAGTGCTATCTCCTATATAACCACCAACATTTATAACAAATATTTCATCAGCCATGTCAATTTTTCTTTTATGCATATCATCTAACATTTCTTTGGTTTTCGTTAATGTTCCCTCATCCATATTTTCCCAAACTTCAGCATCACCAGAATGACCAAATAACCCAACCGAAATAACAATATTTCCCTGTAAAGTTAATTCTTTTTGAACCCTTAAAAACTCATCTTTAAATCTAGTTGATCCGCACAACGTTATTACTTTATAATTTCTTACCATATTTCCTCCAAACAATTTTTTAATTTTCTTATATAAAAATCAATCTCTCTCGTGAGAATATACCATTCCTATAGCTTGCAAGAATGAATAAATAATTGTCGTTCCTACATATTTCATATGACGCTTTTTTAAATCTTTAGAAATAGCATCTGATAAATCAGAACTAGTTATTCCTATTTCATAAATAACTGAAGTAGAAGTAAATGACTTTAAATAATTATAAAACGACCCAAATTCATTTACAATTTCTCTAAATATTTTCGCATTATTTATAGTTGCGACAATTTTTGATCTATTCATAATTTAGTACCACGAATAGGAATGATAAAATTTTTCATATCATTACTTTCTAATTCCAATAATTTTATTTTATTCTTGATGCTACCACCATAGCCAGTTAAACTATTATTTTCTGATATAACTCTATGACAAGGAATAATTATGCAAATAGGATTCCATCCAACAGCTCCACCTACTGCCTGCGCAGACATTTTCTTAATTTCTCTTTTTTTAGCAATCTCTATAGCTATTTTATTATAGGTAGTAACTTCACCATATGAAATTTTAATCATTGAATCAATAACTAATGACCTAAAAGGTGTTAGATTTTCTATTTTATATTTAGGCGTAAAGTTAGGGATATTACCGTTAAAATAAATGTCTAACCACTTACTAGTTTCTTTAAAAATCAATAATTCTTTTATTTCAAGCTTTTATATTTAAAAAAGAGCTATGAATTTAGGGACAAATATTAATAATCCTATAATAAATGCTCCAATCGCAAACACAAGTACTGCACTTGCTGAAACATCTTTAGCTTTTTTAGCTCTTTCATCTATTTTAGGCATTGCAATATCAACCACAGTTTCTATAGCTGTGTTAAATAATTCTCCACCTATTACTAGAGCAAACAAACTAATACAAATAAGCCACTCCATTAATGTTATTCGTAAAAGAAAACCAAATATTATTACTAAAAACATTACTGAAATATGTATTTTTAAGTTTCTTTCTGTTTTAAAAGCACTAAATATACCAGTAAATGCATATTTAAAACTATTGATTAATTTTTTATTTTTCATTTTGTTATTCCCTTCTATTAATAGTTTATTACTCACTTTTATATATAATATCAAATATGAGATAGATATTAAAAAGCCAGCTAATACATCACTTGTATAGTGAACGCCTAAATATATTCTACTAATACCAATTAGTAGAATTAATAAAAACATTGGAATAATTAGAATTTTCTTTACTTTTTTGTTTGATAAATATCTATGAATAAAATAAATTAAATATCCATAAAATGCCATAGCAATCATTGAATGACCAGAAGGAAAACTATATCCATTTTCTTCAATAATTCTAAATTCTGTTGGTCTAGGACGCGCCAAAATTATTTTAAAAACTTGATTTAAAATAGTTACTATAGCAAGATTACAAGTAATTGAAAAACATATTTTTTTATTTTTAATAAATATAAAAAATAGTATTATTAATGTTAATATAAAATATGCACTTCCCATAAATGTAATTGCTTTCATGATTGGTGTTATTTTATCATTAATTAAATATGTTTTAATAAGATTGTAACCAGCAATATCACCATACATTATCTCATTATTAAAAACATCTTCCGCTAATAAAAGAAAAAGAATTAAACAAATAAAGACTATTAACCACTTATATTTTTTTATTAATTTTATCATTTATATTTTCCTTTCTTTTTTATTTTAACATTTTTGTATGAAAAAAGCATCATTTATAGATGCTTTTATATATTTTTGTTAACCAGTTGGACCTGTTGGACCTTGAGGGATTGTCAAATTTAAAATATAATTAGGGGCTGTTCCTGTTATTGAAGCTGTAGCTTGAGTTCCAGGCTCTCCAGTGGTAACTGTTCCAATCACTAAAGTTGGAGTCTCCCCACTAGGACCTGTTGGACCTGTTGCTCCAGTTTCTCCCTGTAATCCTTGTGGACCTGTTGGACCTGTTGCTCCAGTTTCTCCTTGTAATCCTTGTGGACCCGTCGGACCTGTTGCTCCAGTTTCTCCTTGAAGTCCTTGTGGACCTGTCGGACCTATTGCTCCGGTTTCTCCTTGAAGTCCTTGTGGACCCGTTGGGCCTGTTGCTCCGGTTTCGCCTTGTAATCCTTGTGGACCTGTCGGACCTGTTGCTCCGGTTTCTCCTTGAAGTCCTTGTGGACCTGTCGGACCTGTTGCTCCAGTTTCTCCTTGAAGTCCTTGTGGACCTGTCGGACCTGTTGCTCCGGTTTCTCCTTGTAATCCTTGTGGACCCGTCGGACCTGTTGCTCCAGTTTCTCCGTGTAATCCTTGTGGACCTGTCGGACCTGTTGCTCCGGTTTCTCCTTGTAATCCTTGTGGACCTGTTGGACCGGTTGCTCCGGTTTCTC
>JALELF010000071.1 GCA_022771715.1 Bacillota bacterium | reverse complement strand
AAAATTAATTCATAACTCTGATTTCTAAGTTTAATTATTAAACTTATTTTACTCGCTTTTAAAACTTCGTCCTTTACTTCTAGATATACTGTATTTTCTTGTTTTACTTTATTTGCTTTCAATGTACCTAGAAATCTTAATGTATATGTTTTTCCATCTATAACATACTCTAAATATCCGAAACGATTTAATAGCATCTCCATATTTCCTACATAGTTGTTATACTCTTCAGGCACTGTCAATGTTCCATCAAGTCTTAATACTGCTTTATCATAATTAGTAGAAATAGTTGGAGCGATATACTCCTTAGCACTTAAACAGTTATCTTTGGCAAGACAGTACTTATAATTAATTTCAATTATTTTATTAAGATTGAAACTATTTATAACAAGTTCATAGTTATTTAAAATTGTTTTATCGAATTTTTTTGTTTCATTTAAAGTAATTGTTTCTCTTTTATTTCCAGTCATATTCATGTAATTGAAGTTAACTTTATATATTTTTTCATTACTATCAACATAATTTATATACATATTTGCTAATTCACTTTCAGGTATTTTATATATTAAATAATATGTTTTATAATCACTAGTCAATTCTTGGTTAGTATAAATCGTTCCAAAATCATCAAAATAGTCTTTATAACTACTTTTATGGTGATATGTGTTATTTTGGGTTTTTAGTTCAATTCTACCAATATTTAATTTTTCTGTTTGACTATTACGTTTCTTGATTTTAATTTTAGCAATTACAAATGTTTTGTCTTTTTCAATTACTTTACCATTTTTGTCCTCATTAGTTACATAGACATCCATAACTTGTAAATTATAATTAATTGTATTGAAAAATTGATTTTGATTATACACAATATCATTACTCTTAGACGCTATTAGAATAACAACTATTAAAACTATACTTATAATAGATATGACAATATTACATAATAGTTTGTTTTCAAAGTAAAAGTATTTAAGCATTCTAAATGTTTTTCTACGACTTCTATTAATTTTATTGACATCAATATCTACAGAAACTTCTACTTCTTCGCTATCTTCTTCTTTTATTTCTAAATCAACCATATCTTTAGAAAAATTGAATTTTTTTACATCAAATCCTACTGCTCTAAAACCATACATAATAAGACTTATAAATTGTGCGACATTTAAAGCTGTGAAAATATCTCTTAGTGCTCTTACTAATCTTATATCTATTATTTTATTTTGCATTTGGTTTAATAAAGAAGATGTATATGTAAATCCTATAAATAAACAAACATATATAAGTATATTAATAATGTAAAATGTTATTTTTTTATCTTTTGCTTTTAAAAGAATAGCAATTATTATATTTAATATAATACCAAATATAATTAATATATTTATGTATTTAGGAAGTAAATTAGCTAGTTGATAACTATCAATTATAAATCCAGTATTTGCTATATACTCATTAATAAAACTAAGTAAATCAGTACATTTTAAAAATAAAAATAATGAAAGCAATGTAAATATAACATGTATTAATTTAAAATGTTTAATTAATATAGCATATGGTTTTCTTAGTATCACAATTATCACCCTTTATCTTATAATAGTATAACCTAAAAATACATAAAAAGTAAACTGTTTTGGTTTAAATATGCATAAATTAACTAATTCTAGGTTTTTATATGACACCATTATAACTAGTTTGAATATGTTATTAATGAAATTAGAAGGGGTGGATTATAAATGTGTAATAATAATCAAGAGAATAATGATTGCCGCTGCATTAATGAAATCTTAACTGTTATAAATATTTTACAACAAAACGCTAGTTGCCCAGACACATGTCTTGATACTTGTGATAGAGGATTTTTAGGATGTTCAGTAACTTCAGTAAATTGTAATACAAGACCAGTTATGTTATATACTTGCTGTGGAAATGGAACACCATGGACTATGCCAACTACTAAAGGTGACACTATTTGTACTGAACCAGGAGAAAACTGTTCTAGTGCATTCAGAATAGAAAAGTTAGATGGCTGCTGTGCAACTTTCAGAGTTTTAGCACCTAATCCTGATACTGAAGAAGCTAGTACTTATCCTTATGTAGCAACTAATTCATTTTTCACAATGAATTTAAAATGTGTTTGTGCGCTTAGATGCTTACCAGATACTTACGTATGTTTATAGAAAAGAGTTTACAAAAAACTCTTTTTTTATTGTTAAAAATATGGTATATTATCTAGTAGTGGAGGGATAATATGTTTAATAAAAAAAATGAAGATTCTCCTGAATCATTATATAGAAAACATGGAGATTATACGCTTTGGATTTTAATTGCTTTTGTTTTGGTTGTGATATTTGCTAGTATTACTATTTACAATAATTCAATTAAGGGTAAATGTAATAGTTTTGAAAATGACGCTATTGATGCTGCTTTTAAATTTGCTGTTAATAATGATATTTTGCCAAGCTATGAAGGAACATCTCAAACAATTAATTTAGATGCAGTTGACTTTGATAAAAAATTTAGAAATAGTACTTGTAGTGGTACTGTAACTATTATTAAAACTAACAATGGTTATGTTAAAGAATTGAATTTAACTAACTGTAACAAATGTACAACAGACAAAAAGAAATTTGGAAAAGCTACTGAAGAATTCAAAGATAATAAAACTCTTGTAAAAGTAAATGTTACTTATAATTATCAAAATAGACAGGTGAACTATAGTCCATGGACTGAATGGTATGATAGTAGTTTAATAAGTCCTAACGAAAATGAATATGGAGTTAATATGCCATATGATGAAGAAAATTATCCTACTATTCCTGATGGTGGAACCGTTATATCTTACGAATATGAAAAGAAAAATTTCTATAGTTATCGTGATAAAACTTGGAAATTCTACAAAAACGCTAATAATGAATACTCTACATTCTCTTCAACAAAACCAACTAATTATGCTTATAAAGATACCAAAACTGAAATAAAAAAAGAACAATCAGAATGGTCTATTAATTATCCTGAAGAAAAAGAATATAGAGAAATAAAAACAGCTACTGGTTATAAGTATTATTATGAAGATGAAGATAAAACTAAAATTTATTATAATGGTGGTAATTATACTGTAAAAATTGAAGATAAAACTTTAGAAAAACTTTATAATAAAAAAGAAAAAGAAACAGTTAAAATGTATAGTTATATTGATACTATGTGGAAATGGTACAATGGTAGTCCTAGAGAATACTCTTCATATATGAAAGAGAGTACTTCAAGTTATCCTTATAAAGATACTGATTTAGTTAAATACAGTGATTGGTCTCAATTTAAAGAAACCTCTTCTTTAAACAATGCTAACGCTAATTATAGAGAAGAAAAGACTGATACACATAGTCGTTTTAGAGCTAAATATTCATTTGATTCAGCTGAAATTTTAAGTGAATACATGTCTCTTCAAGATTTTGAAAAAGCTACTGGTAGAAGTATTGCTGACATGCAAGATGATGAAAACATTAATTTATTAATCAAATATACTTATCAATACGGAAAATAATTGACTAATTATACAATTTAGTTTATTATTAATATAGTGAGGTAGATGAAAATGAATATTAATTTAGGTAACAAAAAATTAAATATTAGTAAAACTTATTTAGTATTAGGAATTATACTAGTTTTATCTGTTATTCTTATTTTAATAGTAGGGAATAAAAAAAATAGTAATTCAATAATGTGTACTTTAAAAAATAGTAACGATTCAGGAAGTTTCACTTCTGTTTATTCTGGAAATTTTAAAAACGACCAACTTGATACACTAATAATTGACTACAAAAATGAACCAACTAGCAGTTATTTAGATATGATTGATGCCATCTACAACAACTATGAAAGACAATTGAAAGAATTGAAAAGTGCTGGTGGATATAATTATAAATTAAATAAAGATAAAAAATATGTTTCTTATAAAGTAACAATTGATATTAATAAAATACCTGATAGTACTAAAGAAGTAGTTGGATTCAACAATGAATGGAGTTTAGAAAAATTCAAGAAAAATTTAGAAGACAATGGTTTTGAATGTAAATAAAAGAGGTTCTCAAAGAACCTCTTTTATTATAATTCAATATCAATTATATCAGCAATAGGAATTAATTCGTTATCCATAGTAATCAAATACTTCTGATTTTTGCCCACTACTTTTTTAACTACTTCCTTATCTTTTAACTTAATTTTAACTTCTGCTTTATAAACATAGGTAGAAGACTTAAATATAGAATTGATTTTTTGATTCAAAGTTTGATTTAAATCATTATTTCGAGAAGTATTTACTACTTCTTTTTTATCATTACTTGAATAATAAACTCTCTCATTATTATTAAGTGGTTTTTCTATTTTGTTTACAAACAATTTAGGCTTTTTATCCATATAACTCTCCTTTAATACATCTTATGTTTTTGAGTTATATTTATGATATTTAATTAATACTGCCTAGATGTTTTTTTGCATACTCATATAAAGCATCATTACCATCTTTACTTGGATGCAAATCTTTAGTGCAATATCCTTCTTTACAGCCACCTTTTTCATCTTTCATAGCATTAGCTGAAAATAAAAATTTCAAATTAAGTCTTTCACACATCTCAGCTATATAATAATTGTATTCATTAATTTTTTGATTATTTAAAGCTTTCCCTTCTTCATCTCTTTCAATTGGAACTGGTGGTATTGACTGTATAATAAGTGTAGTATTAGGTCTTGCTTTCATAATGCTTTTTAAAAATATTTCGTATTGTTCTATAAAATAATCTTTATCCATAGTTGATACACCATTAGTTCCCATAGTCATTATTACTATTTCTGGTTGCTTTTCTTTAAATAATTCAACATATGAACTATATTTTTTTACAGAATTAACATATACATCACATGTTTGTGCTGTTTTAGGATTTATAGATATTTGATGCCAAACTTCTTTTCTATTTATTTTGTTTATTGTGTAATATAAAGCAACTGAATCTCCTGCATATATTATATTGCTCATATAGTCGTCATCTACTTCTTTTTCTGTCAAAACAGTTCCTTCAAAATATCCCTCTAAAGTAAATTCACTTAATGACATTTCAAGTGGCGACTTTTTTTCTTCTTTTGGTGGTGTAATAGGTTCTTCTATTTCTTTATCTTTTTCTTTTACTTTAGGCTTATTTATTATTTTATAAGTTCCTATAGATATTACTAATATAATTATAATCAATACCGCTACTGGCCCTTTTTTTAATCTTCTTTTCTTTTTCATATATTCCCTCTATTCTTATAGAATTATAGCACAATTATTTCAATTTTTCCATCATTTTAGTAATAGAATATCCAATTATAAGCAATATTAAGCTAATTGTTATTTCTTTTAGATTGTAATTATTTTTCATAGTTTCTAGTAATAAAGTAAATACTGATGAAATTGATAATGCATATATTATTGTTTCTGTTTTTGATTTATAGTTTTCAAATAAATATGTCATAATTTTACTTATCAAAAGTATTCCAACTGTTAAACCTATAATAAATGGAATTAAAACACTCATATTCAATGTATTATATGAAGTTATTATTGCGTTATAGTATCCAAATAACATTAGGAGTGCTGTTCCACTTAATCCTGGTACTATCATACTAATTGCCTCTACTAATCCCATTATGATTAGCATTATAAAACTATATTCAGAATTATTATCCTGTTTAAGAAAGGATAAAAGTATTGTAATAATGAAAATTATTATAAATGTAAATATATTGTTTTTATTAATTCTTATTTTGTTTTCTGACAAGTTTCCAAATATTAAGCCGCAGAAAAGTAACATTGTTGGTAAATAATATTTATTTAAAGAATTTACAATTATTTTACTAAAGAAAAACATACTTGTTAATACTCCTAAACCTATTGGAAATAAAAACTTTAAACTATTTTTAAAATCTTTAAATAGACTATTAATTTTTTTTAACCCTTCTTCATATATTCCTAATAGAATAGCAATAATAGCTCCACTAACACCCGGTATAATTTTACCTACACCAACTAATATACCTTTAAAAAAAAGAACAATATAGCTCATATAATCACCTATTTAATGATATTAATTAATACATAAAAAAAGTAATCATTTAGATTACTTTAATTGCAATTAATTATTTTACCATTAATTTTAGAACCATTAGCAATACTATTACAGAAGAATGTTGATTCTGCTTCTGATTCCATATTTCCTGTCTGTGAACAAGCATCACTTGAAGAACTATAACTCTTTCTTACTTTAATAACTTGTAAATAATCTGAATTATAATCTGGTGTAACATTTCCTGTATATTCACTATATGTTGGATACCAGTCAGTCCACTTATCACATCCACACACTAAACAGTTTTTATTATATATATCTTCGTCATCTTTTCTATTTATCTCATTATATGAAATATTATTTTGACTTTCATCAATACATGCATATGCACTATACTTACCTACGAATAAACCAAAATTGTGACCATCTTTTTGTGGTGTACAACTATATATTACACTATCTATTGTAACATTATCTAATTTTTCAAATTCATATTCGTATTTTTTAGGTCTATCATTTTCTTTTGTTGTCCATAATTCTGTTTCTGTTTTATCTAAAATATGATATATATATTTTTTACTCTTTACATCTGTATTTTTAGCAGTACATTCATATAATCCTGCTACTCTTTCTCCGTCTTTCTTGCATCCTGCTTCTTTACAAGCCTTACAATTATTAACATTTTCAGAGCCGCAAGCAGCATATGTATAACAGAATTTAGTTGGAACATTAACAGTACATGTGTTAGTATTACCAGCATTATCAGTAATTATAAACGATATGTTACCACCCATTTTAGCTGTATAAAATCTATTAATTGATTTTTCTGTACTTGAAACTAATATACTATTACCTACAGAGCCCCATTTTACAGCTTTAATATCTGCAAGTCCTGATTCGTTATCAATACCAATTATATTGATTCTATTTGTTTGACTATCATAACTAATATGATTACAGTTTGGTTTTACACTATCAATTTTTACACTTGCACTTGCTTCTAATGTTACAATTTTCTTTGTTTCATTATTTAAAAGTGCCGCTGTTACTGTTAGTGTTTCATTTTTAGAAGACACTGTATAATTATAATAATATGTGTCTGGAGCTATTTGTGTTGAAGGTGTAATACTTAGTAATTTATATCCTCTATTAATTGATAAATTAATAACAAAGTTGGCTGCATCTGTCGCTAATCTTTTATATGCTTTCTCTGGAGTTATAGTTAGTGTTCCGGCTTTGTCATCACTTGGATCAATTGTAGAATGTCCATCACCATCAATGATAGTTATTTGGTTACCTTCTGAATCAAGCACCGGATTTAAACCAGTAGCATTATTAACTGCATGGTCACTTCCTAAGAAAACATTTTCTTTAATTGCTGCTT
>JALELF010000065.1 GCA_022771715.1 Bacillota bacterium | reverse complement strand
TACTCCTTCAGCACTTCTTTTAAAAGATTCTTTTTTAGAGTCTTCTATTATTCCTGTTATTATTGGAGTAGCTATAACAGCTATTATAGCTAGTATTACTATTACCGCCAATAATTCTATAAGGGTAAATCCTTTATTTTGGGTAAACATTGTAATCATTCCCTTCTATTAGTTTACTTCAACATAAGTATAATACATTTCTCTTTTATAAGCAATATTTTTATAAAAATAAGTTTTTTAGTTTACAGTTTTAAATAAAAGAACGCAAAAGCGTTCTTTTAATAATCATCATAACAAATAAAGCATTTTATTTAACATTAAGTTCTATTCTATATCTTGCATTTTTATTGACACTAAGTGTATAAGTTTTATCATTAATTTTAACTGTTTGATTTACTTTAATGAATATATCTTGTAATTCTCCAAAATCATCATTACCATCCACAGAACTTCTTAAATATATTATATAGTTACCTTTAGGAATATTAGATAAATCAATTAAGCCATCAGTCTTATACCATGAACGAGCTTTAGATAAACCATCATCACTTTTTAAACTTAATTCATCACCAATTATCGAACCTACATCATAAACATATCTTTTTTCAGTAACAGATTCTTCTAAAACAAGAAATCTCAATACACTTTTATTTTTGTTATAATCGACTCCCATATTGAATGAATTACCTGTAATATTTAAATATTTATCTTTAATAACTATTGAATCAAAAGTATTAAACATATTAGAAGAATGAGTAGGTTCTGTTTTACTAATTAAACCTGTATTTTCAATAATAAGTTCCATTGGGAATTCTCTTTTATAATTATCATTTCTAAATAAATAGCCTCTACCATCAGTATCTGTTGCTTTTCTTGTATAAGGTTTTAAGAACAAATTACTAATAACTTCCTTAGTTTCATATTTATCGGTTCTAGCCATAACATATAATGTATATTCGCCCTTTTCTACACTAGATAAACTTACACTGCCTTTAAACCAAGTTTCTAAATATTTTTTGCTTGTATCTATATAAACTGTATCTGGATGATTTTCTAAATATCTAGAAAGTGGCATTACTATTTCATGACTAGTACTATTATTTTTTAAAACTAAATAATATTTTATATTTGTTTCTTTTAAATTATCAATACCTATCATAGCTAAGGAACCAGATATATCTAACATATTAGTATCATTATTCCATTTTAATGTATTAAAATAAAATTCACCTTTTAATGTTTCTAAATTATCACTTACATAAACTTTAACACTCTTAGTAACTTCATTATTGTCACTATCTACTGCTTTTAAAGTCAAATCATATGTTCCAACTTTTGATAAATCTGTAGTATTAGACAAAACATTAACATCTAATAATCCATCTTCCAAATCACGAGCTTGAACATTTTCTTTAAAAGTGATAGTGCTATTTTTATTAACATATATGTCATTAGCATATATAACTGGTTTTGAATTAGATAAAACCGTTATTTTAACTATCTTTTCTACAGTTACATTTAAGCTATTAGTAACACTATATTTTATTTGATAAGTTCCAACTTTATTTACATCTAAATTACTACTTACTATTTTAACCTTATTAGAAATATCTCCATCAATACCATCACTAGCACTAACATACTCTAACGGGTTAAAATTATTATATTGTTTTATTTCTAAATCAGTAGCACTTATAACAGGTGTACTAGTTGCGATAACTTTAACACTAACTGACTTACTAACAGAAAAGTTAGAACTATCTGATACTGTGTAAGTAACATTATAGACACCTGGTACATTTATATTTAAATTAGAAGAATAAGTTATTTTACTAGAGATATCTCCATCTTCTAAATCAGTAGCGCTCGCATACTTAAGCAAATCTGCTGTACTTCCTTGATCAATTTTAAATGATTCTGCTTTAATTGTTGGCTGATTATTTGAAACATATAAATAATCACTTAAAACATAACCATAACTAGTGTTAAAATTATATTTATTTTCTGTAAAATTTCCCTTTTCATCTAAACCAATATCTGTTCTTACTTTATACCAATATTTACCATCTTTTTCTAGTTTATCAACTACGATAAGTGGTACATTGTTAACAACGACATTAGAATATTTATTATTTAAAGTATATAAAGTTTCTGAATCATTACTAGCGCTCTTTTTAACTTCTACTACTTTATTCGATAATTTAACACCAATTGTGTTAGACAAATAATCTTGTCCAGTGATTGTTGTAAAGTTTTCAAGCTTATTAGTGTATGTTCTTCTTACAATACTAATATCTACCAAATAAGCACGATTAGCCATCTTCTCACCCCAGTAAGGATCAGATGCATAATTAATATTCATTCCACTTCCTTTATTACCATAATGACCACCATTATAATAATAACCAGTAGGATAAACATAAGCATTAACATACTTGGTTGCATGAGCAATTATAGAATCTTTAACAGAATCATAAGTAGTTGCATTTTTAAAAGCCGCACTATCTACAGCATTATGCCCAAATATATTATTTTTAGCAATTGCAATCGCACTTCTACCATCACCAGACTCATTTTTAGATACAGCAAATGTTAGTAAAGCATTAACGCCATACTCATTTTGTGTTTCAAAATAGCTCTTACCCTCACCATATAATTGTGATAAATTACTTTCTAATGGTTTCGTAAAATTACCATTTTCATCGACATAACTTTTATCAGGTTTAGCATTATAATTAATCGAAATAAAGCTATCAAAATCACTTGCCGAATAACTACTTAAAGAATGATTTGGTAAATATAAATAGTAATTAAAATAAGGATTATCTTTATTTACACTATTTTCATATGTATTATTCTTATGATCAATAAGCATTTTAATAAAATCGTCATAAAAATAATTGCCATCAAAGCTATAATAATATTTATTCTTTGTCATAAAATTAGGAGCTATTCCTAAATTGACATAACCTACTTTATTATTTCCATATTCATAATAATGGTATAAATCCCAAGCCTTATTATTATCTTCCATATTAAATCTAACATAGAAAGTATTAGTATATGGAATTATTTCTTCTGATACATCGGTTCCTTTTACCCAACCATCTATACCACTTTCTTTTAAATGATACCAAACAGCATCATTTACTAAAGCTTTTTCCACATAAATATATGGAGCATTATGTTGTAATGTCTTTTTTACATAACCATTACTATTAGCAGAATATAGTTTTGTACCATCATTGATAACTGTAACATAATCTGTCGCTAATGAAGAAATAGGGTTTAATGAAGCATTACTTCTATTTATATAACCCACACAACCACTTATCTTTATCTTATATGTGTCTGTTTTAGGTTCATAATCAATAAATAAAGCATCTTTTCCATATTCTCCATGGGTATATGTAAGTTTAGTACTTAGTGAAGCATCTGCATATATATTTAAGACATAACTGTTTAATTTAACCATACCATAATAAGCATTAACTAATTCTTCATTTTTATATATTACAGCTACATCATCTACTTTATTATTATATTCATTCATTAGTTTTAAAGCATTTTCATAATTATCTGTTACTTCACCAATTTGAGTTTTAGTACCATCTTTTTTCACACTATAAACAGTATAATACGTAATATTGTCTGCTAAAACTAACATATTATTAGTAAGCACAAAGAAAAAAGAAACAAATAATAACAACAAACCTATACTTTTTTTCATAGTACTCACTTCCTTTACTTATATTATTTTTTTATTCTAAATGGATGACTCTTAGTTCCATCTCCAGTAACAATAATGTTTGGATCAAGATAAGTAATCAAATATGCACTTTTAGTAACACTACTTCCTACTTCTAACTCTTGAAACTTGTTTTCTGTTATAGTCCAAACATGGGATGCATCTTTATAATTCATAGTCCATAAATTATTACTTAACCAATTATCAAGTAAACAATTATCTGATATATTTCCATTATTACATCCTACATTTATACTTGTCCTAATTATATCGCTTATATTTAAAGTGGTAACATAATCAGTCAAATTCTTTACTTCATAAATCGCACTCTTTTCTTTTTCTATAATAGATGCTAAACTACTACCTAATATATTGTCTATTTGTCCTACTCCATATTTAGCACCTATTTTTATATAGTCAGAAGTAGTATTTTTACTATTTAAATTAGTAAATAATGAACTATTAGAAACACTAGCTCCTATATAATTACCACTACTTAATCTATTAGTTGAAGTAAAATAAACAGATGAATTATCATAAATTTCATCACTTTTTATATCTAAATATACTTTTACACCTACATCATCAGCAAATATAATTCTACCATTATATCCTAATAATTCAATGTTATTGTTAAGCAATTCCATATTATCACCCTTAAACACATAAATAGGTTGAGAAGTTATGCTATAGTCGTGATAAAGACCATTACCACTACTTACCGTTGGCATAGCTTTTAAATTATCAATTAAACTGGAATAACTATAACCACTTATCTTTATATTAGCTACACTACCATCATTAAATAAGGCTGCAATAACAAAAAGATTGTCATTTTTCTTGATTGTTTTTATATAATCATTTAATCTATTGGGAAAATCATCAGAAACAATCAAATTATCACCTTTTAAGTAAATAGCTTTCTCAATTTCCGCCATCTCAAAAAGCTTTTGACAAGAGGCAGTATCACTAAAAACACTTCCTTCACAATCACTTAATACATAATAATCTTTATCACCATAAATAATATTTGAAGACATTTGATTAAGATCAATATTTCCTAAATAATTATATACTTGTTCTAATATATACATTTCATTGACACCATTATATTTTAATGTTTTTTCATAATTGTTATTTATATTTCTAAATTGAACAAACAAATATATAAGAATTACTGAAATAAAAGTCGCTACTATAAGCGTTTCAGCAAGCATAAATCCTAATTCATTTTTTTTCATAAAAATTTCCCCTTTTTTATTGTCAATAAGCTAAATACATTATATAATATATCTAGAATAAAATCTAGTCTTTTAGACTAAAGGGGCTGAAAAAATGTTAAAAATTTTTGATTTTGAAAAAATGCCAGTAGTTGAAATAGTAAATGAATTACTGGTTGATGCATCTAAAAGAGGAGCATCCGATATTCACTTAGATCCACATGAAGACTTTATGAAAATAAGAATAAGAATTGATGGAAATCTAATTGATTATGCTGAAGTTCCAAATGCAATAAGAAAAAATTTAATTACACGTGTCAAAATAATATCAGGAATGAATATAACTGAATCTAGATTACCACAAGATGGTGCCATAAAGGATACTTTAAAAGATGTTAACCTAGACTTGCGTGTTAGCTGTTTACCTACTAATTTAGGTGAAAAAATAGTTATTCGTATTTTGGATTATTCTTTGAGTTTAAGTGGACTAGAACATTTAGGATTTAGTGAGAAAAACTATCATAAAGTATTAAAAATGATTGGTGCGCCTAATGGTATTATTTTAGTTACTGGTGCTACTGGTTCAGGTAAATCTACTACTGTTTATTCTATTTTACAAAGACTTAATCGTGAAGAAACAAACATAATTACAGTAGAAGATCCTATTGAAATGAACATTGATGGTATTAACCAAGTTCAAACTAACAGTGAAATTGGTTTAACTTTTGCTAGTGCACTTAGGTCAATATTGCGTCAAGACCCTAACATCATAATGATTGGAGAAATTCGTGATACTGAAACTGCTCAAATAGCTGTTCGTGCTTCTATTACTGGACACTTAGTATTATCTACACTCCACACTAACGATTCACTTACTACTATTGAAAGATTAGTTGATATGGGAGTTGAAAAATATTTATTATCTAGTTCTTTAACCGGAATTATATCACAAAAACTAGCTCGTAAGTTGTGTCCACATTGCAAAAAAGAAAGACCTACAAATGACTATGAAAAAAAGTTATTTAAAAAAGTTTTGAATAAAGAAGTTGATAAAGTATATATTGCAGAAGGTTGTGAAAAATGTAATAGTGGATATCTTGGTCGTATCGCAATTCATGAAGTTTTAATGATTAATGAAGAAATCAAAGAAGCAATTAGTGATAATCTTGATAGAGAAAAGCTAAGAGAACTCGTATATAATGCCGATGTTACTACTCTACTTCAAGATGGCTTAGAAAAAGTTATAACAGGTCTTACTACTGTTGAAGAATTATTAAAAATTATTGAATTAGAAAACGATGAAAAAGAAGCAGGGGACATGAATTTACAAGTAATGTTAGATAGAACTGATATTGTAAACCATGCTACACCAAATACACATGTTAATAATATTGATGAAATTGAAAGTATTGAAATTTAGTGTTGTTAAACACTAATTTTTTTTGTATAATTTTGATGGTGATATTATGTACTCTATTGATTCTGATGTAACTAATGAATATGTTATTAATAAATCTAAGTTTATAACGAAATTATATTATGTCGATAATGTTGAAGAAGTAGCTAGTGTTTTAAATAAGGTAAAGTCCGAATATAGTCTTGCCAATCATTATTGTTATGCTTATATAATAAATAATATTAGTAAATCTAGTGATGATAAAGAACCTGGTGGTACAGCTGGAATACCTATTTTAAATGTTTTATTAAAAAATAATCTTAATA
>JALELF010000041.1 GCA_022771715.1 Bacillota bacterium | reverse complement strand
TACTCTAATTAAATCTATTCTTTTATAATACATCTTACTCATTTTTACACCTTTATCTAATTAGCTTTTTGACAAATAATCACAAAATTAATTATTCTAATATATAAATTTTCTATAATCTTACTAATAAATTATATCATTTTATTATATATTATGTAAATGAAAAAATAGCAGTGTTAGATTCTAAAATTGATAAATTAAAAAAATATGATATTATATAAAGCAGCAAAAAAATTTAGGACTGTCAATTATGACAAGAAGGATTTAATTTCAATTGGTAATGTTGGATTGATAAAAGCCGTATTAACATTTGATAAATCAAGAAATATGGAATTTGCTACTTACGCTGTAAAATGTATTGATAATGAAATATTACAATTTTTAAGAAAGTTGAAAAAACTTCAAAATATTGACAGTCTTGATAGAACAATTAGCAAAGCTAGTTATAAAGAAGGTTATGTTACTACACTTGGAGATATAACTCCTAGCAAAAATGATATGATAGAAGAATTCGATAGAAAAGAAAGTTATCAAATTATACGAGAAATTATAAATAATTTACCTGCTCAAGACAGAGAAATAATTATGCTTTATTTTGGATTTTATAACAATAAACTTTATACTCAAGCAGAGATAGCTGAGAGAACATCTCTTGCTCAGTCTTGGGTTTCAAGATTAATAAAAAAGATTGTCGAAAAAATGGAATTGCAGTTAAAACAAGATTATAATTATTCAGGAATTCCAGATAATGTTTTATCCAAAAGCAAAATAAAAGTAATGATAATGACAAAAAATAAAATGAATATCAAATAATTATGATGTGAACCTATTTTAAAGACATCAAATAAGATAAAGAAATCAAGGAGCAAACGAGGTTAGTTCTTCTAAACCCTTGATTTTTTTATGCCTACTCAGATTCACATCACTTCCATTAGCACCTCAAGAATTTACCAAGAAGGTATCTAGAATACTTTTTATATTTTTTTGAAACTTTTTGGTAGAAAATTAAAAATATATAAAAAAAGACAAAAGTCTTTACTTAATTAAAGTATTAACATTTATCTTAGTTCCATCTGATTTTACTAAATATGTAGTCATACCACCTTTTTCTTCAATTACAACAGTTGAAATATCTGTTACTTCTAATTTAGTAAGATTAATATTTCCTTCAATTAAATCTTTAATAGAAACATAATAAACTGTATTGTCTGAATCAAGCAATACTATACCATATTTTGGATTTATACTTGATAATGCTTGTCCATATTCATTGTTATGAATAGATTTAATATTTGTAGCATTTAACTTTAACCATTTATTTGTGTTATCTACTGACACAGTTAAATTTTCAAAGCTATATTCCTGATAATTATTTCTCGCTTTTAATAATATTTGGAATTTGCCTTCTCCATATACATTATCTATATTTAGAGTTGAATCATAAACATTTACATATACTTCACCTTTGTATAAAACAGCATGGCCTTTTATTGGTGATAATGCTAATACTTGATATGTATCTTTTTCAGTTGTTGTTTGCTCTTCTGTTGTAGTGTTTTTTTTGTTAGTTTCGTTTTCTAAGTTTTTAGCACAATCTGCATCGTTGTTTATTAATTTATCATATACAATAAATCCTCCCAATCCCAATGAAATAATAATAAAAATAACTAATGCAGCAATTAACCCCGTATTTTTTGACTTTTCTTCCATATTCTATATTCCTTTCTACATACAATTATAGCATATATGTATGTTATTTGAAACACATGTATATTATTTTCTTTAAATTTTACAATTCTATTTGTCAAAAGAAAAATGTTATCACGTTTTCTGTGATAACATTCCTTATCTTTCAATGATTTTAACAGTTTTTTTTATTTTTATGAGCACAAATTTTAATTATGTACAAATTTTTAAAAGTTCAAAAAGCCTTTTAATCCCTTATTTTATGCTACTTTCCACAGCATTGTTTGTACTTCTTACCACTTCCACATGGACAAGGATCATTTCTTCCTATTTTTTCTTTCTTCTTAGGTGCTTGCTTAGAAACCTTAGAACTGTCACTAACTGCTTCACCTTTAGCTACTTGTTTTCTTTCAATATTTTGTCTAATTTCAGCTTTTAACAAGAAAGTAGTTATTTCCTTATCAACGACATTCAATAAATTTTCAAACAATTCAAAGCCTTCATTTGTATAAGCTCTAAGAGGATCTTCTTGAGCATAACTTCTAAGACCTATACCTTCTCTTAAATGAGCCATTGTATTAATATGTTCCATCCAATGAGTATCAATTACTCTTAAACTAATAGCTTTTTCAAACTCATCAGTAATCTCTTTAGGAATATCAATAATTTTTTGCTCATACTCTCTTACCAATAAATCATATAGATAAGTTTTCAATTCAGAAACATTTTTATCTTCTATTTCACTTATAGTAATCTTACCATCATAAATAATACCATTTATTGGTTCTAATATTTCTTCCTTATCTTTAGTAGTTAAAGTAGAGCTATCAATTAAATGACTTTCTACAAGTTCTTCTATATAATCTTTAAATGTATTTAAAACAGTTTCATGAATAGATTCACTATCTAATATTTCATTCCTCTTTTTGTAAATAATTTCTCTTTGACTATTAATAACATCATCATATTGAAGTAAACCTTTTCTTGTATCAAAATTATTGCCTTCTACTCTTTTTTGCGCAGATTCAATAGTTCCTGAAAACATCTTGTTTCTTATTGATAAATCACCATCAAAACCAACTTTTTGAAGCATTCCTTTTACTCTATCAGTTCCAAAGCGAACCATCAAATCATCTTCAAAAGAAACACAAAATTGAGAAAATCCTGGATCACCTTGTCTACCTGATCTACCTCTTAACTGATTGTCAATTCTTCTAGATTCATGTCTTTCAGTTCCTATTACACATAATCCTCCAAGTGCCTTTACCTCATCAGTTAACTTAATATCAGTTCCACGACCTGCCATATTAGTAGCAATCGTAACTGAACCTTTATCACCAGCTTTTGCAATTATTTCTGCTTCTCTTGCGTGATTTTTAGCATTTAATACTTCATGTGGTATATGAGCTTTATCTAGCATTTTACTTAATAATTCACTAGTTTCAACCGCAACTGTTCCGACTAATACTGGTTGTCCTGTTTTGTGACGCTCTTTAATTTCGTTAATTATCGCTTTATATTTACCTTCCTTAGTCGCAAAAATTAAATCGCCATAATCTTTTCTTATTACTGGTTTATTAGTAGGAATGCAAATAACATACATATTATATATTTCTCTAAACTCTTCTTCTTCTGTCTTAGCAGTACCAGTCATACCAGATATTTTTTTATACATTCTAAATAAATTCTGGAAAGTAATTGTAGCTAAAGTTTTAGTTTCTTCATTAATTTTAACGCCTTCCTTAGCTTCTATTGCTTGATGTAATCCTTCAGAATATTGTCTTCCTTTCATTAAACGTCCAGTGAAAGGATCAACAATTATAATTTTTCCATCTTCTATTACATAATCAAAATCTTTTTTCATTGAATAATTAGCTTTTAAAGCTTGGTTAATATAATGAAGCAAAGTTGTGTTATTAATATCATATAAATTACTAACATTAAATACACTTTCCGCTTTTTCAATACCTTCTTGATCTAACGTAACAACCTTAGTTTTCTCATCATATACGTATCCCTTATTTTCCTTTAAACTTTTAGCAAATCTATCAGCCTGTAAATACAAATTAGCTGACTGCATAAATCCACCAGATATAATTAAAGGCGTTCTTGCTTCATCGATTAAAACAGAGTCAACCTCGTCAATTATAACAAAATTGAATGGTCTTTGAACTCTATCACTAGCTTTTACAACCATATTATCTCTTAAATAATCAAAACCAATTTCATTATTAGTAGAATAAGTCATATCACAATTGTATACTTCTTTTTTTTCTTTTGGAGATAAATCTCTTAAATTAACACCAACTGTAAGCCCTAAAAATCTATAAATATTTCCCATCCAATTGGCATCACGAGTTGCTAGGTATTCATTAACTGTAATTATGTGAACACCTTCACCAGTAAGTGCATTCAAATAAGCAGGCATTGTTGAAGTCAAGGTCTTACCTTCACCAGTTTTCATTTCAGCAATGTTTCCATAATGAATCGCAAGACCACCTAGTATTTGTACATAAAATGGTTTTTCATTTATAACACGATATGCGGCTTCACGAGCTACAGCAAATGCTTCTACTTTAATATCTTCTAAAGTTTCACCATTTTTTAGTCTTTCTTTAAATTCATTCGTTTTATTTTTTAATTCTTCATCTGTTAATTTACTATAACTATCATCTAATGCCATAACTTCATCAGCTATTTTTTTAAATTTTTCTAATTCTTTATATTCATGATCAAATATCTTTTTTAATATATTCATGTTTTAACCTCCATGTTCCTATTACATTTTATCAAAAAAGTTAAGTAAATTCAATGAAAATGACTATTTTTTATTTAAAGTAACCAATAATAATAATGCCCATATAATAGTATGAGGTGAAATCATGAAAGTTTTACTTTTATTTGGTGGCAATTCTAGTGAAAATAAAGTATCTAGAAAATCAGCCAAATCAATAATTCAAAATATAGATGAAGATATTTTTGAATTAACTAGTGTCTATATAGATTATAATAATAAGTGGTATTTGTTTAATGATTTAATTAATATTGATAATAATACTTGGATAAAAGAAAATTTAGAAATCAAAAATATAATTGAATTTATAAAACAATTCGATATCGTCTTTCCTATAATTCATGGATATTCTGGTGAAGATGGCAAACTTCAAGGAATGCTTGAATTGTTTTCCATTCCTTTCGTAGGTTGTGACACTATAGTTAGTGCCAATTTAATGGATAAAGCTTTTTCTAAAATTATTTTTGAACATTATAATATAAAACAAACTCCATACTTAATTATCAATAGAAAATATAATTACTTAAAAATAACTAAAAATCTTAAGTTTCCTATGATTATTAAACCAGCAAACGGTGGTTCTTCTATTGGTATAAGTAAAGCAAATAACACTAAAGAACTAATAAAAGGAATAAAAAAAGCCTTTAAATATGACAGAAAAATCGTAATAGAAGAATTTATAAAAGCAAGAGAACTAGAATGTGCAGTACTCAAAAAAAATAACAAATTGATAATGAATATTGGTGAAATATTAAATAACAAAGAATTTTATGATTATAATGCTAAATATATAAATGAAACAGTAACTACTACTAACCCAATATTAAATAAAAAAGTAAAAAAACAAATTAAAAAAATATCTAAAAAGATATTTACACAGCTTGACTGTAAAGTGCTCGCTAGAATCGATTTTTTATATGATGATGATAATGAAATTCTTTATTTAAATGAAATAAATACACTTCCAGGATTCACAGAAATAAGTATGTATCCAAAACTATTAACTAGCAATAATATTACCTATAAAAATTTAATTACAAGCATAATAAAAAGTAGTTTAAATTAACTACTTTTTAATTGTTTTCTTTTTTACCGCCAAAATTTATAACTATTAAGAATAATGAAACAGCTACTACTGCTAAAGCATATCCAATTAATTTTTTATCATATTTTTCTTCTTTATATACTTCTATTTCTTCTCTTTGCGCAGTTGCTTTTATGTTAATTTTGTATTCACGAACATCTCCTGATTGCGCTACTACTTTAATTCTAATTACGCTTTTATCAACAAGATTATCATTACCTTCAACATAAACTTGTGCTTCTTTATCTTCTGCTTCGTAACTAATTCTAAGTTTAGCTTCCGCTCCTATTGTTAAATTATATTCTAATTTATCAGTATCAAATCCTAATGGATAACCTGAAACAGATAAATTTTTAAGTTTATTGTTATTAGATAATTCTATAACATTACTAGATTTCTTTAAAATGTTTAATGTATAAACAGTATTATCGTCAAAAATTATTTTAACCTTATTATTTCCGACTGTTAAATTTTCATTACCTTCTATTCTATAAGATACATCGTCTTTTTCATCAACTACGATACTAACTTGACTATATATAACATCTAAAGCTACATCGTATTCATAAACATTGTCTTTTAATTCTATTTCTTTTCCCTCAACTGTTATTTTATTTACTTCTAAAGCTTCTACTTTAACACCAACAAACATTAAAAACGCAATTAATAAAACCATCATCTTTTTCATAACATCACTCTTTCTATAATAAAAGTATAACACAAGTTATACTATTTTAACAATATTATTTTTCTTTAATGTAGAATAATTCATCTGGAGTTACTTCAAATATATCTGCTATTTTTATGGCTATATCATAGAATAATCTTCTTTTTTTGTTTTCTATTTGCGAATAAAAAGATGCGGTTATATTAAGCTTATCTGCCATATCATATATTGTTAAACCCATTTGTTTTCTAATTTTCTTAAGATTATCCATGCTATACATACTACTACCACCTAATTTAATTATAAACTATTATGGACTATTAGTCCATAAATTTTTCTACTTTTCTATGAGAAAATGTATATAGGTGATAAAGATGACTATTTGCGAACGAACAAAAGATGACATTTATAACATAATTGGTCAAAATATAAAAAGATATAGAAAATTAAATAACATGACGCAAAGAGAATTAGCTTATAAAGCAGCAGTAAGTGAAAATTTAATTGCTAAACTTGAATCAAAAACTCACCAAACTATATCAATTGATACACTAGACATTATTGCTTCTGCACTTGACATAGATATTACTTTATTATTAGAAAAAGAATGACTTTAATCATTCTTTATTTTTGCATTTTTTTAGCATCTGCTTTTTTTCTTAATTCTGTATTTAATATTTTTTTACGTAAACGATAATTTTGTGGTGTTACCTCTACTAATTCATCGTCAGCAATATAATCTAAACATTCTTCTAAAGTCATTACTCTTGGTCTTTTAAGAACGACAGTATGATCTTTACTTGAACTTCTTGTATTTGTTAATTGTTTTCCTTTAACAACATTAACAGCTAAATCATTTTCATGGTTGTTTTCACCAACTACCATACCTTCATATACATCAACACCAGGTTCAATAAACATTACACCACGATCTTCTAACTGTCCTAGAGCATACGCAGTTGATTTGCCGTTTTCCATTGATACTAATACACCATTTTTTCTTTTACCTACTTCAGTTGTTACCATAGGCAAATATTCTTTAAATGTGTGATTTAATATTCCATATCCCTTAGTCATAGTCATAAATTCAGTTGGAAAACCTATTAAACCTCTAGATGGCACAGTGTAATTTAGTCTTACTTGATTTCCATGATTACTCATGTTTTCCATTACACCACCACGAAGACCTAAAGCCTCTATTACTGGGCCAACTGAATCATCTTTTACATCTATTTGAACATCTTCAAATGGTTCACATTTAATACCATCTATTTCTTTTACAATTATTTGTGGTTTTGATACTTGTAATTCAAATCCTTCTCTTCTCATTGTTTCTATTAGAATTGATAAATGTAACTCACCTCTACCTGAAACAGTAAAGTTTTCAGCATCAAAAGGTTTAACTCTTAATGAAACATCTTTTTCAGTTTCCTTCATAAGTCTTTCTTCAATTTTACGGGCTGTTAAGAATTTGCCTTCTCTACCATTAAATGGACTTGTATTAACACCAAAGTTCATTTGTAAAGTAGGTTCATCTATTCTAAGGATAGGTAAAGCTTCTTCCTTACCAACTTCACAAACAGTCTCTCCTACTGATATATCTGGTAAACCTGCAATTGCTACAATATCACCAGCATGTGCTTCTGTTATTTCTATTTTTTTAAGTCCTAAAAAACCAAATATTTTTTGAATTCTAAATTGTTTTTTACTACCATCTAAACGTACACATGTCACAAGTTCATTTACCTTCATAACACCACGTTTTACTAATCCTACACCAATACGACCAACGAAATCATTATAGTCTAATAAAGCTGGTTGAAATTGTAATGAACCATTTTCATCTACTTTTGGTTCTGGAATATGATTAATTACTAAATCTAAGATTGGCTCCATTGTTTTTTCTTGAGTATTTAAATCAGGTGATAAACTAGATGTTCCTGATAATCCTGATGCATATACTACTGGAAAGTCTAATTGTTCTATATCAGCACCAAGTTCAATAAATAAATCAATTACTTCATCTACTACTTCTTTAGGACGAGCAGTTGGCTTATCTATTTTATTTACTACTACAATTGGTGTAACACCAGCTTCTAAAGCTTTCTTTAAAACAAACCTTGTCTGAGGCATTGTTCCTTCATAGGCATCTACTACAAGTAAAACACCATCAACCATATTCATGATTCTTTCAACTTCACCACCAAAATCAGCATGTCCTGGCGTATCTAATATATTTATACGATATCCTTTATAATTTATGGCAGTTGTTTTTGATAATATAGTAATTCCACGTTCTCTTTCAATATCATTTGAATCCATTACACAATTTACTATTTCTTCATTATCTCTAAATGTTCCTGATGATTGTAATAAACTATCAACTAAAGTTGTTTTACCATGATCGACATGGGCAATTATTGCAATATTTCTAATATTCTTCATAAGTACACTTCTTCCTAACTCCAAAGATTATACAATGTTTTATTAATAATGTAAATATTTTATTTAATAGAAATATTAAAAATATCTTATTTTTTGTTTAAAATTACTGATAAAATACAATTTTTATTAAAATATATATTTTTATCTTCATAATTGATTATAAAATATCCATCTTACATTTATAAACTATATTTCCTATTACTATAATAAATACTTTTATAAACTAAATTAGTAATATAACTATTTAATCTTATTAGCAAACTCACTTATTTTTTTAAGTCTATGATTAAGTCCCGATTTAGTAATATAATTATTTGTTTCTAAAGAAATAATTTCACTTAATTCTTGTAAAGAAGACTCAGGATATCTCTCCCGATAAACACAAACTTCCTTTAGTTTATCATCTAATAGTTCAAAGCAACCATTATCCCTAATCAATTTAATTTCATTAATTTGATTGGTTGCTGCTTGAATCATCTTATCGACATTAGCTTGCTCACAATTATTAAGCCTATTAGCCATATTTTTATGATCCCTATATATACGGTAATCTTCATAATAAAACAACGCATTACTAGTATTTATAATTCTAAGAAAATCAGATATCTTTTCTGATTCCTTAATATAAACCATATATTTATTATCTCTCTTCAAATATTTACTATTAAGATAATATGAATTAAGTAAATTCATAAAAAACAAGGCATATTCCTTATTGTCAAATAATAATTCCAAATGATATTGACTTTTTTTAGGATCATTAATACTTCCTGACATCAGAAAAGCTCCACTAATATAAGCTTTTTTCATTTCGTCATCATCTATAATAAAATTCTCAGGAATCTTATTTTTACCTATACCAAGTCTATCTAGTAAAACTTTATCATCAAACTCTAAAATATAAATATAATTTTTATTATAATTATAGCCACTTCTAACTACTACTTTAGCATTTATTTTAAAAATGTCTTTAAATTTATCAAAAATATATCGTGCTATATTAGCGTTTTCAGTTAAAATTCTTACATTTTCTTCTATTACACTATTACTTATTATACTTGACAGTCTAGAAATTAAAGCTACATCAGATAGTTCATTATTTATAATTTCATTTTTAACTTCAGCAGTAAATGACATAAATCCTCCTATAATACCAAAGAAAATATATGAAATCCTAATTTCAAAATATCATGTCTTAATAAATTATTTTCAATAATTACCAAATTTTCTGATATAATTTTTACATTTTCTTCTTTAGTTTCTTTAACATCTAAAACAACAGGATCTTTTTGTTCTAAATTAGAATATTTGCGAGCTAATTTTCTATCTATTTTACCATTATTAGCAATAACCACATCTATTTTTCTTTTTCCTAAATATTTATTTAAAGTCTTTATATGATCACTTACTTTGTAATCATCAGTCTCTCCTGGTTGAGTCATTATATTGCAAGTATAAACAATTTTAGCTTTACTTTTATCTATTTCATTAATTATGTCTTTACAAATCAAATTAGGAATTATACTAGTATATAGACTCCCCATACTTAAAATAATCAAATCAGCTTCTTTTATAGCATTTAAAACAGCTTCATTAATAATTGGCTCTTCTTTATAATATACTTGTTCTATCTTTCCATTATATTCAGTAATTGAATGTTCTCCTTCAATAATACTTCCATCTTGCATCTTTGCCATTAAAGTAACATTATCCTCTGTTAATGGTAAAACACGACCTTTTAAATTTAAAACATGACCTAATGTTTCTATACCATCTGACATATTACCAGTAATATTAGAACTGGCAGTTAAAAGTAAATTGCCAACAGTATGACCATTTAAATCACTAGTTGTATTAAAGCGATAATTAAGTAATTTTTCAACTAATGGTTCTGTCTCAGAAAGCGATACCAATATTTGTCTTATATCTCCTACAGCAGGAATATTAAATTCATTCCTTAATCTTCCAGTACTTCTTCCATCATCACAAACAGAAACAACTGTAGTTATATCTAAAGGGAATTTTTTTAAGCCACGAATTAAACATGACATCCCAGTTCCACCACCTAAAACTACTACTTTTTTATTCATTTTGACCACCCAATATAATTATACTATATTTAATAAAAATTTAACAATATTACAAATCTGTTTTTATAACATAATAAAAAAGATATTTTTAAATAATATCAATTTTATAAAATGACTAATCTGTTTAACAAATTTTCAATAATTTTAATTAAATTTGTGTTTTGACTAACAATACTATATTTGTTAATCTATCATTGTCGATTTGCAAAAAACTTCTCTTTGAGTTTTACGTCTTCCCTTACAATTTTTTGATAAAACACCCCTTATTTGCAAATACGATAATAACTGGCATAAGACCAGTTATTTTTTTAAATCATTTATTATATTAATTGCGGCTAATGCTCCTTCACCAACCGCTGTAGAAATTTGATAGGCTTTTTTCTTAATGATATCTCCACAAGCATATATACCTTTAATATTTGTTTCTAAATCATTATTAACAATAATATAATTATTTTCTGTTTTTATGTCTATACTTTTTATAAAATCTACTTTAGGAATATTTCCTATATATATAAATAAACCTGAAACATCTATTTTTTCTTCATAATTATCACATAAAATAGTAACACTTGACAATCTATTGTCAGTTTCATTTAACGCTTTAATAGTTGAATTGTATTTTATAAAAATATTACCTTTTTTCTTTAACTTATCTACAAGTATTTCATCAGCAGTAAAGCTATCTTTTCTATGAATTATGTAAACTTTAGAGCATATTTCTGATAAATAAAGTGATTCTTCTACTGCACTATTACCTCCTCCTACTACCATAACTTCTTTATTCTTGAAAAAGAAGCCATCACAGTATGCACAATAACTAACACCATTTCCTATAAGCTTTTCTTCATTAGATAAATTTAAACGTCTAGGTATTCTTCCTGTACTTATAATTATAGTTTTACTTTTATAAGCATCCTTATTTGTTTTAATTAAAAACAAATCATTTTCTTTTTTTATATCAGTAACTGTTTCTATTTTATAATCAATATCTAATGATTTTATTTGTTCTAAAAGATGATTAGTTAATGTAGGACGATCTATTTTAATAAAACCTGGATAATTTTCAATAATTGAAGTTTTATTAATTTGACCACCTATCATACTTTTTTCAAGCAACAATATTTTTTTATTAGCTCTTTTTAAATAAATAGAAGCAGTTATACCACTTACTCCTGCTCCTATAATAATAGTATCAAAAATTAACATCTTCTACCAACTCCCCATCATTGTATCTATTTTCTAATTTTGATCCTTTGTTTAAAACAATATACATTATTATTCCAATTATTACCATTAATATGGAAACAATTTGTGCCATTTTAAAATTGCCAAGCATTAAACTATCTGTTCTAAGACCTTCCATAAAAAATCTTATAACGCCATATAAAATTAAATACAAACTTGTAGTTTGACCTATTTTCGTATAGCGTCTTCTTCTAAAGATAAGAAGGATAATAAAGCCTATTAAGCACGCTAATGATTCATATAAGAAAGTTGGATGAAAATAAGCACCATCTATATGCATACCATCTATTATAAATTGTGGTAAATGTAAACTCTTTAAAAATTCTAATGTTACTTCACTTCCATGAGCTTCTTGATTAAAGAAGTTTCCCCATCTACCTATAGCTTGCGCTAAAATTAAGCCAACACAAACAATATCTGTTAATCTAAAGGTTTTTATTTTGTATTTCTTGCTATAAATGATTAGCCATATTAAGCCAACAATTAAACCACCATGAATAGCAAGACCACCTTTCCATATTTGAATTATTTCATTTGTATGGTTACTATAATATTCCCAATTAAAGGCTACATAATATAGACGTGCACCAATGTAGGCAAAAGGTATCATATAAAAAAATAAATTAATCATAAATTCTTCTGGAATTCGATATTTTTTTGCCTCTTTTATTGCAACATATCCTCCTATTATAACAGCTAATAAAATACATATTGAATACCAATAAATTTTAAAATTTCCTATTTGGAATGCAACACTTGTCATCTTACTTTATCTTTCCTTTCTAACTCTTGTTTATTCATTTCGTTTATAATAAATCTTTTCATTTCTTCTAACTCTTGTTTTTTTGATATTTCTTTAGTTTCTAATTCTTCTTTTTTACTAACAACTGTATCTTTAAACAATTCTTTTTCTTCTTTAACTATTTTATTAAAATTTATATTACTTTTTATTATCTTGGCTCCTCCTATTACAGTAGATAAACCACCTATAGCAAGTACTGTTAAATTAATCACGGGTGAGACAAGACCTATAGTTGGCAATAATTTATCAACAAATCCTAATAGATTATAATTTATGGATGCAAAGCCAAACAAAACATATAATAAGCCTCTTATAACTCGGTTATACCCTTTCTTGGTTTTCCTTATTATTCTATCTTTTTCTTTTGAAATATCCTTATAATCATTCATGTTTATCACCTATTATATTATTAATTACCAAATCATTTAATAAGAAATTCATTATTGATATTATTATAGCAACTATAACACTCATAAAAATGCCTTGTATTTTAAAATGACTACCTAAAATAAAATCTACTATATTTAGTATTATTACATTTATTATTGGATAAAATAATCCTAAAGTGAGTGCTGTTATCGGTAAGGTTAACCAAACTAATATTGGTTTTATAGTTTTATTTAATATAAATACTATTAGTGACGCTAATACTGCCCATAAGCCCCAATATGAATTATCTATATATATGGTATTTTTAAAAATGATTGATACCGTTATCAATACTAATGCGTATCCCAAAATTTTTATTAACCATTCTAAAACTACATATTTGTTTTTAGATGTCATATTCGTCTCCTATCACATAATAATTATAATAATTTTTTTTATTTTTGTCTAGTATTTAAAAAGAAGTGAGTAATCACTTCTATAGGATTCCTAATAGGGTTTAAGAATTTATGTTATATTCATTAAGTTTATAATACTTATTTTATTTATTATAAGAAACATGAAAAAAGTTGAAAAAATAAGTGATAATAGTAATTTAATAATTTGAATTACAATAATACTTAAACTAATAACAAATATATTTTTTAACATAACCATTACTAGCAAAGAAATTATTAAGCTGAATATAAGTGACATTAAAAATATCAGCGATATATAGGCTAAAAATAGTAAACATATTTTTAAATCAGAAAATCCAATAGTTTTCATAATTGCTATATCTATTTTATTATCATTAACTATAATTATATCTACAATAACAATCAGAATAATCGCAAATACCATTACTACCTTAGTTAAAATATCAATATTTTTTTTAAATTCAAAGTATTTATTAAGAATATCTATATTTCTTTCATAAACACCAATACTGTATTCTTTTTTTTCATTAAGTTGTTTTAAAAATAAATCTAAATTTTTATAATCATTAACTTGAATCAATAATTCATTTTCACTTATTCCTATTTTTTCCATTAATTCAAATGATGCAAATATTATTTCTTCATTAATATCTTTCATGCTAAAAGAAAAATCATTACTTTCATATATACCAACAACTTGCAAATTATAGAAATTTCCATCAGCGTTAATACTAATTATATCGTTTATTTTTTCGTTTGAATTTTGATTAACAACAATTTCATAAATTGATTTTGGGTAATTTCCTTCTTTTAAATTAATTAAATTATTATCAGCATATATAAAACTATTTTCTTGTGTTCTAAATATCATAACTGGATAATAATTTTTTATATATTTTTTATCTATTTCTTTTATAACATCTTTATAATCTTTTTGTGAACTTAACAAAACATAATTGTTTTTTATATTTTCCATTTTTATAGTGTCATATTTTTTATTTATATATGTATTTAAAGAAAAAATCAAAATAACTCCAACAGTAATAATTAAAAACATTTTAACAACAAATTTAAGTAATTTTTTCTTTTTAAAAAAGCAATTAAAAAGTAGTTTATATTTCTGCATCAGCAAAGCCTTCTATTATAGAATTATGATTGTTTTTTATCGATAAATATTTAGATAATATAGATATCATTAATGAATATATAAAGCTTGCAATTATTGCAAAATAAGATATGTATATTGGACAACCTGTATTAATATCCACAATAAAAATTCTTTTTGCTAATTGATACATAATTATTGTTATAAAAATGCACCCGATTAAACTCACAATGGATAATATAATTGCTTCTAAGTATCCTACTTTTATAAGAATAGAATCATTATATCCAATTGATTTATAAATTAAGCTATTTTTCTTATTATACTGAATAAATTTATTACTTGAAATTAAAAGTATAATAAACACAATTATCATGATAATTATTGAAAAAATTAAAAACACCGTTGTAATTAAATTAAACACTTTTCTATCTATGTTTATCAAACTGCTTGAAGAATAACCAAGTTCACTTATTTCTTTTTGGGTTTCTTCTATTTTTTTTGCATCCTTTACAATTACTAAAGTATACTTAGAAGAATTATCTAAATTATTGCAAATTCTGTTTTCTTGTTTACATTCTTCTTTTATACTTTCAATCTCCTTATTATAAATATCTACAATATTATCATAATTTGTAAAACAAATATTGTATTCACCATAAGTATATTTATTTACATCATAAACCCCTATTATTTTGTATTCTTCTTTGTAATTTACAGATGATAAAATAATATTTTTGTTTATCATTTCTGTTCCTTTTTTTAAGTGTTTAAGATATTCTTCATCATATTTTTCTGCATCAGGTCCAAAATAAAATAAATTAGGACAAATCATTGCTGTTTCTAGTTCACTATTTGATAGACTAACACCTTTAATAACTTTTATATGGCTTTTCGGAACACCAATTAAGATAATTTCTTCATTATTTTTAGTTTTGACATTATGCCTATATCCAGAATAATTCATAATATAATCAATATTACTTATACTGCTTATTTTGTCTTCTTGTATTACATTATTGATTATCAATGCATGACTATTGATATTATTGTCAATTTGATTATTTAATAAATTTGTACTTGTTTTAGAAAAACTTAATGCTAATATAGCAAATTCCATCGATATAATCATCAAAAAAACATTAATTATATTTATTTTGTTATTGAAAAAATTTTTTCTAGCTAAAAACAAATAATATTTAAACTTCATTCGTATTCTCCTTAAAAGTTCCTCTAGACATATTTATAACAACATCTGCATAGTTTTTTACAATAGGATTATGACTAACAATAATGACACACTTTCCTTCATTTGCTTTTTCTTTTAATATTTCCAAAATAAATTTTTCATTTTCTTCATCTAAATTTCCTGTTGGCTCATCTGCAAGTATTATACTAGGATCGTTTGCTAAAGCGCGAGCAATCGCAACTCTTTGTTGTTCACCACCTGACATTTGTTTAGGATAATGATTAATTCTTTCTTTTAAACCAACTTTAACTAACAAATCTATAGCTCTTTTCTTTATATCGATATTTTTATATTTTTCATTTATTAACATAGGGAGCATAACATTTTCGTATGCTCGTAAATTATTGTTTAAATAATAATTTTGAAAAACAAAACCAATTATATTATTTCTGATTTTATCATGTTCTCTCTTCGTCATTCTATAAATATCTTTTTGATTTATATATATTTTACCTGAAGTTGCTTTATCTAAAATTCCCAAACATTGTATTAAAGTACTTTTCCCACTTCCAGAATGTCCCATTATTGCATAAATCTTTCCGTATTCAAAATTATAAGTAAGATTATTTACTGCTATTACTTGCTCACTTTTTAATTGATATTTTTTTGTCATATTACATGTTCTTATTGCATCCACCTTATCACACCCTTCTATATATACCAAAAGTGGGGGCATTTGCACTCCCACCATAATTATGAATAATTATAAATTTTTGCAGTTCCTTGCAATGAACCATACCCAGCGCCTGCATTACCATAAGTACTAAAATAAAAATATCTTTTCCCTTTTCCAGCATTTCCAGCATATGTTGAGTTAGTTATTCCCAAGTTACTAACATCAAACGTAGTTATTCCTTCATATTTAGTTTCTGTTCCATATCTTATTCCTAATCTGTATAAAGGCCTGATTAACTTAATTGTTAAATTTACTTTTCCTGAACCGATGACACCTTCTTCTAAAAATGATGGTATTATATCCAATCTATAATTATCATATGAGTAATCTCTTTCTTGTCCGTTCAATGTGGAATTATGAGAAATCATTATAGTAGTATCATACCAAACTCCATCTGCTTTAACAATAACGATTGATAACAAAAGGATTGCTATCATTGTTGAACAAAAAATGCTTAATCTTAAAACTTTATTCATAATATCACCTCCACTCTTTTTTTATTTCTACTTGTATTAAAAATACTAATAGACATCTTCTGTATTTAAATAAAAAACGCAATACCACTCTATTATATATAAATATAAAGAATAATACTGCTTTTCGATTTTTAATATATTTTTTTACAACCATAATGTATCATATTTTACAGAAAAAAGTCAAGCAATTAATTAAAATTTATTACAAATACCATTCAATTTAAAAAGAAGTGAATAATCATTTCTAATTATTCACTTTTAAGTTCAAACAAGATATCTCTTAATTCCATTGCTCTTTCAAAATCTAAATTATTAGCTGCTTCTTTCATTTCTTGCTCTACTTTAATAATCAAATCATTTCTTTCTTTTTTACTCATTTTTTCTTGTTTTACTTCTTTTGTATCATTATTTGAAATTACATCTCTTATTTCTTTAATAATAGTTTTAGGTACTATATTATGTTCTTCATTATAACGTTTTTGTATTTCTCTTCTTCTATTAGTTTCTTTAATAGCTTTATCCATACTTTCACTTATAGTATCAGCGTACATTATAACTTTACCAGATGCATTTCTAGCAGCCCTACCAATAGTTTGAATTAAACTTCTTTCACTACGCAAGAATCCTTGCTTATCAGCGTCCATTATCGCTATTAAACTTACTTCTGGAATATCTATACCCTCTCTTAATAAGTTAATACCAACTACGACATCGTACTTTCCAAGACGTAAATCTCTTATTATTTTTAATCTTTCTAATGTTTTTATTTCATTATGTAAATATGCAACTTTAATGTTTATTTTTTTCAAATAATCAGTTAATTCTTCAGACATTCTTATTGTTAAAGTTGTAATTAAAACTCTTTCATTTTTTTCGATTCTTTCATTTATTTCATTAACTAAATCATCTATTTGATTTAAAGATGGTTTTACTATAATAATTGGATCTAGTAATCCAGTAGGTCTAATTATTTGTTCAACTATAGGGCACTTAGCCATTTCATAGTCTCCTGGAGTTGCTGAAACATATATAACATTATCAAGCTTTTTTTCAAATTCTTCAAATTTTAATGGTCTATTATCTTTAGCACTAGGTAGTCTAAAACCATAATCTACTAAGACGTTTTTTCTTGCTTGGTCGCCATTATACATTCCTCTTATTTGTGGAACAGTAACATGAGATTCGTCAATCATTAACAAAAAGTCTTTTTTAAAAAAATCTATTAATGTTGTAGGAGTAGCTCCGCTTTCTTTAAGAGCCATATGCCTAGAATAGTTTTCTACACCTCTACAAAAACCTGTTTCTGATAACATTTCTAAATCATAATTAGTTCTTTCTTCTAATCTTTGATATTCTAATAATTTGTTATTTTCTTTAAAATAAGCTAATCTTTCTTCTAATTCTTTTCTTATATTTTGAATAGCTTTTTGCAATTTTTCATCACTAGTAACAAAGTGACTAGCAGGAAATATACTAATTGTTTTTTTACTTTGTGTTACTACTCCTGTTAATACATCAAATTCACTAATTCTATCTATTTCATCACCAAAAAACTCTATTCTCAAACCTTTACTATGTTGATTGACTGGTATTATTTCTAAAACATCACCTTTTACTCTAAAAGTTCCTCTTTTGAAATCAATTTCATTTCTTTCATATAGCATTTCTACTAATTTCTGTAAAACATCATTTCTTTCAATAGTTTCACCCACTTCAAGAGTGAGCATCTTTTTTTCATATTCTTCTATTTCACCTATACCATATATACAAGAAACAGATGCGACTACTATTACATCTTTATATTTTAACAAAGCTGATGTAGCTGAATGTCTTAATTCATCTATTTCATCATTAATTGAAGCATCTTTTTCTATATATGTATCTGTTTTAGCAACGTATGCCTCTGGTTGATAATAATCATAATAAGATACAAAATATTCTACATGGTTATTAGGAAACAATTCCTTAAATTCTGCATATAGTTGTCCTGCTAATGTTTTATTATGAGCAAGAACTAATGTCGGCTTGTTTATTTCTTTGATTACATTAGCCATAGTAAAAGTTTTACCTGTACCGGTTGCTCCTAACAATATTTGCTCTTTTACACCATTTTTTATTCCATTAACTAGTTTTTCTATAGCTTGTGGTTGGTCACCACTTGGTTTATATTTACTTACTAACTCAAACATAAAACACCTCTTATTCTACATGTCTTTTTCCATCGATATTTTACTACTATTTATGTAGAAAAACAAGAAGGATTTAAGCCTTCTTGTTAATTCATTTTTTTACTTGGCATGGGTTATAATTTTATAAATAACAAATATCACACAACTATTCATTCAATGTTTGTAAAAATTTATCTTTTAATTCTGGATACAATTTATAAAATTTATTTACATCGAAAC
>JALELF010000034.1 GCA_022771715.1 Bacillota bacterium | reverse complement strand
CTCTTTTTCCATAGCCTCTTCTTCTTTATTAGCTACTATTGTTCTCCACATTCTATTATTTTCTTCTACTACATCATATACTCTTACCCATTCATCATAATTCTCATTTATTTCCATTATTCTTTCCACCACTCTTTCTAAGACTCTATTTCCTTTCGCTATATTTTTTAACATATTTATTTCTTCTATTATCATTATCGCTAAGTATTTTTCAAAAACAGTTAACTTCTTGTTATTATTATGACACTTCTTTTTTATCCTGTCTAGATTCATATGAAACTTTTTAAATAACTCTAACTCTATATCTAGATTTCTTTTCTCCATTACTAAATATTCATTTATTACTAATTTACTCTTATTTACTGCAAAATTATTAAAGTTTATTTGCGTTACTGCTAAAGTATTTTTATATGAATCATTTATACTCAATCAATTTCCTTTTTATTCTTTTAAAAAGTATAAAAAAACTAATAATTCTATCAGTCCTTGACATTATTATTAGTTTTACTTCCTATAAAAATATTTATTTTACACTTTTAGATAAAGCATTTTTAGCTGCTTCTTGCTCTGCTTCTTTTTTACTATGAGCTTTTCCTACACCATAAATGATATCATCTATCTTTACTTCAACAGTAAATACTTTATTGTGAGCAGGTCCTTCCTCATTTATAACAACATACTTAAGACTTCTTTTATCAGTTTGAACTAATTCCTGTAATTTTGACTTATAATCTTCTTCAAAAGTAAACGCATTACTTTCAATTAAATCAATAACATTAGAATGAATAAAATCCTTTACTACATCTAAACCTTTATCTAAATACATAGCTCCAATAAAAGCTTCAAATATATCCGCAACTATTGCTTTACGAAACTTTCCACCACTTTCATACTCACCATTTCCAAGTAATAAAAATTCATTCAAACCAATTCTTAAAGAATATTCATATAGTGCATTTTCACAAACATAATGACTTCTAAGTTTAGTCATTTCTCCCTCTTCATAAGTAGTATTTTTATATAAATACTCACTCATAACAAGTTCTAAAACAGCATCTCCTAAATATTCTAATCTTTCATAACTTTCTTTCCCATGTTCATTAGCAAACGAAGTATGAGTAAGTGCAGTTTGATACATTTCTTCATTATCTGTTTTTATATTAAATTTATCTAATATCTCCATAATTAATCACCACAACAATTATATAATAATTAGATATCTATTTCAAATATTATTTACTTTTATTTTTAATTTTAGTATAATATTTAAGATGAAATATTTAATAATAGGTTTAATAAAAACATATCAATTATTACCATTTAGTAGCCATAATTATTGTAGACACATACCAAAATGTTCTGACTATGGAATTATCGCTATTGAAAGATTTGGTGCTTTAAAAGGTTCTTATTTAACAATAAAAAGAATTATGAGATGTAATCCTTTTAATAAAAATACAATTGATTTAGTAGAAGAAAGGAAAGAAAAATGAAGAAATTTAGTTTATTAATTGTTTTGTTTATTTTATTTTGTACAACTGGATGTATAAAAAGAGATAGTTTAGAAGACATAAAAATATATACAACTATTTACCCAATCGAATACATTACCGAAAGATTATATGGAAGTCATAGCAATATTTATAGTATTTACCCTAATGGAGTTAATGTCAATGACTATGAATTAACAGATAAACTTATTAAAGACTATAGTGATGCTAGTCTAGTTATTTTTAACGGTATTGGTAAAGAAAAAGATTACGTTATTTCAATGTATAAAAATAATAAAGATATAAAAATAATAGATAGTACGCTTAGTATGGAATATACTAATTCTTACGAAGAAATGTGGCTAGACCCGCTTAATTACTTAATGATGATCCAAAACATAAGAACTGGTTTCAAACAATACATAACAAATCATTACTTAAAAAATGAAATCGATGAAAATTATGAGAAACTAAAACTAGAAATATCTAGTTTAGACGCTAAATTCAAATTAATGGCAGAAAACGCTAATGATAAAAATATAGTAGTATCTAGTGATTTATTTAAGTTTTTAGAAAAATATAATCTAAAAGTATATTCATTAGAAGAAAATGAAAATTTAACTGATAAAACTAAAGAAGAAGTAAAAAAACTAATAAATAATGGACAAATAAAATATATCTTTGTTAGAAATGATGAAGAAATAAACAGTACAATTCAATCTATAATTGATGAAACTAATGTTGAAGTATTATACTTACACACATTAACTAATTTAAAAGAAGAAGAAAGAAAAAACAATGACGATTACATTTCTATCATGAATGATAATTTAGATTTATTAAAACAAGAGGTCTATGAATAGACCTCTTTTATTGTTCATTATTTTTAATATGTATTAAATTAGCAGATATTTCCTCTAAAGCTCTACCGATATTTTTAGAAGAAGTATACTCGTTTTCCTTTAATTGATAAAATTCTGTTTTTTCCATTTCCTTTACTCTTTTTGAAACTAAATTAACAAGTAAGTACTTAGAACCAACTTGATTTAATAGTTTATCGATTGATGGATATATCATATTATCCCCTCCTAATATAAGCATATAACAATAATAATTTATTTACAAGAAAAATCAACTTTATTGACAAAACTTTACAAATTAGGATTTATCAAAGTTAAAGATACTTTATTTTTATCTAATTTTATTTCATCAACATAACAAGTTACAATATCACCTACACTTAAAACTTCACTAGGATGTTTTATGTAATGATCAGTTATTTTAGATATATGGACTAGTCCATCATTTTTAAGACCAATGTCAATAAAAGCACCAAAATCTATTACATTTCTTACAGTTCCTTCAAGACACATACCGACGCTTAAATCTTCTATATGAAGCACATCACTTTTAAGTAAAGGCTTGGGCATTTCATCTCTCGGATCTCTATTAGGTTTCTGTAAAGATTCTACAATATCAGTTAGTGTATAAATATCAGTATTTAATTTTTTAGAATACTCAGATATATCAATATTATTTAACTTATTTGTCATTTTTTCACTACCAATATCATTAACATTCAAATCAAGACTTTCTAATAATTTTAATACAATATCATAACTTTCTGGATGAATCGGTGTTCTATCTAAAACATTATTTCCTTCTAAAATTCTAAGGAAACCTATAGCTTGTTCATATACTTTATCAGTTAATATTTTATTTTTTTTAATTTCTTCTCTTGAATTTATTTTACCAAATTTATCTCTATAATCTATAATCTTATCTATATTTTTTTTAGTTATTCCTGAAACATATTTCAATAAAGATGGACTTGCTGTATTAATATTAACACCAACTTGGTTTACAGCTTTACTTACCACAAAATCTAATGACTCAGATAGCTTTTTATTAGAAACATCATGTTGATATAATCCTACCCCAATACTTTGCGGATCAATTTTAACAAGTTCTGAAAGAGGATCTTGAAGTCTACGGCCTATACTTATAGCACTTCTTTCTTCTACATGTAAATCAGGAAATTCTTGGATTGCTAATTTACTTGCAGAATAAACACTAGCTCCTGCCTCACTTACTATTATATATTCCACTTTTCTTTTACTAGCTTTTATTACATCAGCAATAAAAGCCTCACTTTCTCTAGAAGCTGTTCCATTACCTATTGCTATTATATCTATACTATATTTATCTATCAAATCTAATATAGTTTTTTTACTTTTTTCATATTCGTTTTTAGGCTCATGTGGATATATAACTTTTATATCAATCTTTTTACCAGTTTTATCTATTACAGCTAATTTACAGCCAGTTCTATAAGCAGGATCAAATCCTAAAACCATCTTTTCTTTCATTGGTGGTTGTAATAGTAATTTTTCTAAATTCTTGCTAAAATTAGAAATAGCACTATCCTCTGCTTTAAGCGTTAAATCGCTTCTTATTTCTCTTTCTATAGAAGGCGCTATTAACCTTTTATAGCTATCTTTAATAGCGTCTTTCACTATATCTACAACAAAGGAATCTTTGTTTTTAATCACTTTTTGTTCTAAATATTCTAATATTTTATTTTCATTTATAACAATATTAACTGTTAATACCTTTTCGTTTTCTCCTCTATTTATAGCTAAGATACGATGAGGTTTTATAGTTTTTATTGCTTCTTCATAGGCATAATAGTTTTCATATACTTTATTTGAATCTTCGGCATTTTTCTTTATATTAGTTACTATTTTGCCATACAAATATGTATTAGTTCTAATCCATTTGCGATATAAAGCGTTATCACTTATTTGTTCTGAAATTATATAACTTGCTCCCGTAATAGCATCAGCTATAGTTTTTACTTTATCATTTAAATAAGGTTTTACCAATGAATCAATATTACCAACTGTTTTAAATAATAAAATTTCTTTAGCAAGTGGCTCTAATCCATTATTAATAGCGTCCGTTGCTTTAGTTTTTTTCTTTTCTTTAAACGGTCTATACAAGTCTTCTACTTCTACTAATTTAGTAGATTTAATAATATCTTGTTTTAATTCATCAGTTAATAAACCTTTTTCATTTATTAATCTTATTACATCTTCTTTTCTTTTTAACAAGTTTACCTCATATTCATAAACTTCACTAATACTTCTTATCTTTTCTTCATCTAGATTATTAGTCATTTCTTTTCTATAACGAGCAATGAAGGGAATTGTATTCCCTTCACTCAATAGTTTTAAAGTGGTTATAACTTGTTTATCGCTTATTTTTAAATCAGAACTAATATTTCTAATTATTTCATTATTCATTTATATTATATTGTTGTGCCAAAGATTCAAGTTCTTCATATGAATGAACTCCTGTTTCTCCATATAACTTCTCTTTATTTTTATACACTGTTATAAATGGAATGTATTGAAATTCTACTAATTCATATAATTCTGTTTGCTCTTCTTCAGTTAAAGCATCAGTTTGAACAAAATATACTTTAATTTGCTTTTCTTTAGCAAATTTTTGAGCAATTGGTTTAAAGTTTTGGCAATTACTACACCAATTAGCACCAAAATAAATTAATGTAGGATTTTCATTAGCGTATATTTCTTTAAATTTTTCAACGTTAATTATTTCATAATATTCACTACTATAATCAACTGTATCTCCACCTGTAGTATCTGTTGGATTCATTTTAGCATTATCACAACCTGTAAACATAAATAGGCACATAATTAGTATTAATATCTTCATTTAAATCATCCTTCCTTGTCAATGTGCAGTGATATTCCACTTTATTAAGTATAACATGATACTAAATAAAAATAAATATTTTTTATAAAATTAGTTACCATTTAATGAAAATAATATCTTTACTTTCAATAACAAAAATATTATTATATATTTGAAAGGAGATACTATGATAAAAATAAATAATACTGAATTTGAAGAAAAATTTACAGAAATAAATATAAGATACAGAGTTTTTGAAGAAAAAAACTACATTACATTAATAATCAATACTGAGCTTTATCCTACACTATATAATGACAATATTGTAAGTGGTGCAATAGAAACAAAAATAGATATTGAAAACATCAAATCATTAGATGAACTAGTTAATAAAAACTATAAAGGTAATATTGGAATCATTAAACTATCTATAAATAATAATGGAATCTGGGAACACCATACAATAGAAGATTTTGAAGTCAATATTAAAAACCGCACAAATCGAAAATTACAATTTAATTTAAGTGCTGAAAACTGTAAAGTCCAAACTGCTGGAACTCTTGTAAGCCTTTATACAACTAATTCTAGCAATGAAAAACTAAAAGAAAATTTTGATTTGAACAATTTTTATGATAAAGCTCAAATTAGAGAAATTTCAAACAATAAAATATATAAATATTTTGTTAAAGAATAAAAGACATATAATATGCCTTATATAAGTTTATCTATATTTTTAGGTACCTTATCATTAATAACGGCTGATATTATTTTGTCTTCTTTTTCTTTTGAAACCTCTTTACCAGTCATTTTTCCAAGTTCCTGTATAACTTCTCGCAAAGTATTTTCATTCTTCATATCATTTTGTTGTAATTTCTTAGCTAAATCAAGAATTGTATTCTTATCAACGTTAGTCTTTTTTTCTATCCTACTAAAGAAATTATCTGAAAAGTTCATAAATATACCTCCTAGTTTAATATATGATATATATCAAAATTAGTTAAAAAGTATATTCTTTTTTTATTTAAAATGTTATAATTAAAATAGGAGATGAAATAAATGATAACACATACAAAATATGAAGAAGTAAAAAAAGATACATTTGATTTTTTAATAGGAATAGGAGTATTTTTATTCTATTACTTTTCACAATACTTTCCTGATTTACCACTTAAAATATTAGGAATTAATATAATGAATTTAAGTTACACATTTAAAACTATTTATTTAATCGTATATGAATTAATTATACTTTTGATTATTGCTTTAATTTATAAGGACACATTAATTAAAAGTTTTAAAGCATTTCAAAAAAACAAAAATAAATACTTTAAGAAATACTTTAAATATTGGTTTGTAATAATGATAGGAATGATGATAAGTAATTTTATCATAATGTGTTTAAATGGTGGTGGCATCGCTAACAACGAGCAAGGAATCAGAAATATCTTTGATAAAAACCCTTTATATGTATATATATCAGGTGTAATGATTGCGCCTATTCTAGAAGAACTAGTATTCAGATTTAATCTTAGAAAAATATTTAAAACAGATACACTATTTATTATAATGTCTGGTGTAATATTTGGATGTGCCCATGTTATTGGGCAAACAAAAACAATCATAGACTATTTATATATAATACCTTATTCTATTCCTGGATTTGTATTTGGATACTTATTTGTAAAAACAAACAACATATTTACATCAATGAGCATGCACATCTTCCATAATGGTATATTAATTGCCCTACAATTCTTTACACTATTTTTTGGTAGTATTCAATGAAAAAAAATATAATCATAATTACTATAATTATTTTTTTAATATCTTCTTTTTTATATGTTTGGGCAAGATATGTAGAAACAAAAGGATTAAATGTTAAAGAATATAAAATAAGTACTAATATTTCTGATAATTTTAACGGATTAAAAATAGTCCATTTTTCTGACTTACATTATAGTTCTACTGTAAATAAAAGTGACCTAAAAAAAATAGTAGATAAAATTAATTTTATAAATCCTGATATTATTGTTTTTACAGGGGATTTAATTGATATATCAGATAGTGAAAAAATAAAGGAAGTAACTTCTGAATTAAAAAGATTAAACGCTAAAATAGGAAAATACGCAGTTAATGGTGACAAAGATATAAATGAATTTGATATAATTATGAAAAATTGCGGATTTACAGTATTAAATAATTCATATGAATTAATTTATAAAAATAGTTATGATTCAATAATTATTTCTGGTATTACTTCTAATTTAAAAGATAATGATAATGTTAGTAATAAATTAAAAACAACTTATGAATATTTAGAACAAAATAATGCGGTTTATAAAATACTACTTACTCATGAACCAGACATAATAGATAATACCAATATATTTGATTTAGTTTTAGCAGGGCACTCACATAATTCACAAATAAATTTACCAATCATAAGAGATTTTACTAAAATAGATGGAGCTAAAAAATATTATTTACCATATTATAAGGTAAATAATACTAATTTATATATCAGCGGTGGTCTTGGAACATCTAATTATAAATTAAGATTTTTAAATAAACCATCAATCAATTTTTATAGAATAGTAAAAGAGTAGTTACCTACTCTTTTTATAATTCACTCTTTTTAGCATCTAATTCAAGAAAAAATTTTTCTAACTCTTTTATTCTTTGCTTTAAATAAGCTACTCTATTTTTTAAATATATATCTAGTAAAAAACTAGTAATTGTTAATATAATACAAATTATAAAACTAACAAAAGATAATCCCTTAAAACTTTTAACATAACTGATTCCCCCTAATATCGCAGCAACTGATATTAAACATATTTTAACTCTATTTAAATCAATCTTTTCTAATTTTTCTAATTCATTATTATATAAGTAAACAGTATTTTTAACTTCTAATTGTTTGTTATTTACATCAGCTTTTATATTTTCATTCATATTAAAAACTATTATTTTTATTTAAAGCGTCATAAGTTAATTTAGAAATTAAAAGTCCTATTACTAAAATACCAATCCATAAAAGGGGATGACTTCTATATGTATAGAAAAAGTCAAAAAGTGGCTTAAAAGCATCACCAAACCAATTAATTACATCATCAATAAATCCCATATTTACACCTTCCTTATACTAGAATGACCTTTCATAAGTTTTTTTATACCATGTGGATGAGGAAATGCAACTGTAATAAGGCTTTTATCCACAGTAATAATAACACCTTGTCCAAATACATCATGCATAACCCTATCTCCAACATTGTATTCTTCATTAGAAACAACTTTCTTGTTCAATATATTAGACTTAATAAAACTGTTCTTTTCTTCTTTATCAACATCTAATAAATTTTCATCTATTTCATTTATAAATCTACTTGGTATATTACTTACATCATTACCATAAAGTATTCTCTTTTTAGCATTAATAATCCACAATTTTTTCTTAGCTCTTGTTACAGCAACATAACAAAGCCTTCTCTCTTCTTCAATCGCACTCGCACTATCAAAAGAATTTATATGTGGGAAAATAGATTCTTCCATACCAATTAAGAAAACATATTCAAATTCCAATCCTTTAGATGAATGTACTGTCATAAGAGTTACAACATCATCATTTTTTTTATGTTCCTCAATATCAGAAACTAAACTGATTTCTTCTAGAAAATCTTCTAAAGAAACTATTCCATGATTTTCTTCAAAGCTTTTTGTAATAGACTTAAATTCTTCCAAGTTTTCAAGCCTTATATCAGCTTCTAAAGACTTTTCACTAACTAGTTCTTCTTTCATACCACTCTTTTCTAAAACAAAATCAACTAATTCTGTTAATGATAAATGTTCACTTTCTTTTTCGATTTCTTCAATCAATTTTTTAAATTCTAATTCCTTACCACTATCGATTACTTCAAATATGCTTGTTCCTAAAGAAGAAGCTTTCAAATTCAAATTTTCGATAGTTTTAGGACCAATTCCTCTTTTAGGAACATTTATTATTCTAGATAAACTAATATCATCTTTATGATTATAAATCAATTTCAAATATGAAATTAAATCTTTTATTTCTTTTCTATTATAAAAATAAAAACTACCTACCACTTTATAAGGAACATTGTCATGAAGTAAAGCTTCCTCTATGTTTCTAGATTGAGCGTTAGTTCGATATAATACGGCTATATCTTTTTTACTTACACCATCATCAATTAATTTTTCAATTTTTTCTGTTACATACTTAGCTTCATCTTTTTCATCAAGTGCTCTATGATAAACAGTGTTATCTCCAGATTCATTATCAGTCCATAATTTTTTATCTTTTCTTTCCTTATTGTTTTTTATTATTGAATTAGCTACATCTAATATTTTTTTAGTAGAGCGATAATTTCTTTCTAATAAAATTACTTTAGCATCTTTATAATCTTTTTCAAAATTCAAAATATTTCTATAATTAGAACCTCTAAAAGAATAAATTGATTGTGATTCATCACCTACTACACAAATATTTTTATATTTAGCACTTATCATTTTAACTAATATATATTGTGCTTCATTAGTATCTTGATATTCATCAATCAAAATATACTTATATAACTCTTGGTAATTTCTTAAAACATCAGGATGACTTCTAAACAAGATAATAGGTAAAATAAGTAAATCATCAAAATCTACAGAACTATTCTGTTTTAATTTTTCTTCATATTTTGAGAATACCTTTTGTGTTATATCATCAAAATCAGTATTAACATATTTTAGAAAACCTTTTGAATCAATTAATTCATTTTTACAACTACTTATTTTATTTCTAATAGCTTTAGGATTATACTTCTTAGGATCTAAATTCATGTCTTTAAGAATTTTTTTAATAATAGTTAAAACATCATCACTATCTAAAATAGTAAAATTTTTATCATAACCAAGTAATGCATAATTTACTTTAAGTATTCTTAAACCAAAGGAATGAAAAGTTGATATAGTTGTTTCATAGGCAACTGGCCCTAAAATATTTATTACTCTTTCTTTCATTTCTTTAGCTGCTTTATTAGTAAAAGTAATTGCTAAAATATTAGTTGGATCTACTCCTTTTTCAACTAAATTAGCTATTCTTGTTGTTAATACCTTAGTTTTACCACTACCTGCACCAGCTATAACAAGCAAAGGACCATCCATAAATTCTACTGCTTCTTTTTGTTCTTTGTTTAATAAATCTAAATTCATAGTTCACTTCCTTTTAATACTCTGAAAAATATATAGCTTCTGATCTTGGTCTAGTTGTACTACGAATTGCAGTAACATTTGTTGCTCCACGTGATTTGTAGAATACGTTAACAGAGCCTCCGCCATCTAAACTTAAACCTGTTTTACACCCATAAGATTGTTGAATTTGAGCAATGTTTCCCATTTTATGTGTACTAGTATCACTTACTATAAAAATAAAGTTATTCTTATTTACTTGGCAAATACTATTTCTAATGGCATATCTTGGATCATCATAATAAGTAGATATTTTACCATCTAAAACAGTAACAAACTCTCTTGTAAGTCCCATTGTATTTTTCACACCATCATTAATAATTCGCGCAAATAAATTAGCCTCTTCTTTAGCATTTTTAGCAGGATAATATGCCTTTAAAATACCTTCACTATTAATTCCATAGTATACTGTATTGTCACCATCAACAAACCTATCAGGTCCACCAGGATTATTTAGTTTTACAACCCCTTCTGTTATAATCAAATTACCAGCGTGTTTTGAACGATTAGATGAGGTTAAAGAAGCATTGCTACCTATCATAATACTATTAACTAAATTATTGTCATAAATAGCACTATTCAAAAGATCACTTACCAAAGTACCACCATTATTAGTAGTATCTACTTTGTGAAATTGATTATATGGATCTGCTACCCAAACCCTAATTATTTTAACATTTTTATTTGATGTTGTTGTTACAATTAATTTATCAGAATACAATTCAATTTCCTTAACTCCACTATCATATATTGGTGGATATGTTACCGTTACGGTTGTCTTAGCAACTTTACCATTTTCTGATATTGCAGAAATTTGAGCAGTTCCTGGGTTTATTCCAGTTAACAATCCACTTGATGATACTGTCACTACTCCATTATTACTACTTACCCATGTTATCTCATTATTTATAGCATTTAATGGTAAAACAGTCGCTTTCATTTGTTTTGTTTGACCTATATGTAAATTAACATTTGATAGATTTAACAATATTTCTGTCACTTTGTTATTAGTTGGATTAGTAGGATTAGTAGGGTTTTCCTCTACTCCTTCTACTGTTACTTTAATGGTATCTTTTCTACCATTGGTTGAGCTTACAGTTATTACCGCAGTTCCTTTTTTTAACCCTGTTACTACACCTTTATTAGTTACAGATACACTATCACTATTGCTTTCCCAAATAAGAGATTTATTAGTAGAGTTATTAGGCATTATAGTTGTACTTAAACTTGTCATGTCGCCTACTTTTAATGTTAAATCACTTTCATTTATTCTTACACTTGTTACTTCTACTATGCTTGTTTTTACTTCAATGGTCGCTACGGCTTCTAAGCCATCAACGCTTGCTTTTATTACGGCAGTTCCTACTTTCTCACCTTTTATTTCACCATATTCATTTACACTTACTATTCTATCATCACTTGATTCCCAAGTAATATTTTTATTAGTCGCATTGCTTGGAATAAGTTTTGCATTCAATTTATAAGTATCACCTTTTACAATTGTCATATCACTTGGACTTATTTCCAAGTTATCAACACTTACAGCATTAGGAGTTACTATTACTTTTATACTAGCTTCTATTTGATTACTAGTATAACCTATTATAGTAGTTTCACCACTTCTTAAGCCAATTATCGTTCCGTCTTTATTTACTGTCGCTATTCTATTATCATTTGTTTCCCAAGTTATTTCTTTATTAGTAGCGTTACTTGGAAGTAATGTATAAGTAATTTTATAACTTCCACCTGGTCTTATAGAAACTTCACTTTTATTAAGTACTATTTTACTTACAGGAATGCCGCTGCCTTTAACGGTTACTTTGATTGTATCTATTCTTCCATAACTATTTACTACTGATATTATAGCATCACCATTACTTATTCCTTTTACCAAACCACTTGATGAAACGGTTGCTACTTTGTCATTACTACTATACCATTCTACACCTTTTATGTAATTACTTCTTAATTGGTATTCTTCACCTCTTGCAATTACAATATTTGAACCATTAATTGCTAAGTCATCACTGCTAGGTTCAACTTTAACTATAACACTACCACTTATACCTGACTTAGATATTGCTGTTACTGTAGTTTCTCCTTTTGATTTTCCTTTTACTACACCATTTTCTATACTAACTATATCTTCATTTTCTATTACATAAGTAAGTTCTTTATTTTTAGAATTAATTGGTCTTATTATTGGATTTAACTGATATAGTTCATTTACAGAAACCGTTATTATTTCTTCTTCAAAAGACACGCTTTTAATTTCTTCAGTCGCACCTTTACCTACTATTATTGTAACTGAATCAGTTAATGAACCATCTAGAGTAGTTACAGTTATAGTAGCTTCTCCTTCATTTTTAGCAATCACATATCCGTTATCAATTGTTATTACATCTAAATCACTACTAGTCCATTTAAAATTATTACTAACAGTTTTATTAGGAAATGTTTCTAATTCTATCAAATATTTATCATTTTTATTTAACTTTATACTATCTTCTTTTATATTTAAAGCTGTCATCATTGTATCTATATCTGTTACTATTACAGATACTTGTTTTTTTAAATTACCACTTTCTATTTCTAAAGTTCCTTCTCCTATTTCCTTAGCGCTAATCTCACCTTCTAAAGTAACACTAAATATATTTTCATTCAATGATTTATAGCTTATATTACAGTTATTTTTTGTACATATTGCTTTATATGTATAGGTTGTATCTTTTAATAAAGTTACATTTTTATTTTCTATTAAAAGAAGATTGTCTTTATTATCTTTTTTTAACAAAAACACTCCTATTATTATGATTAATATTAATGAAATTGCCGCTATTAATATTTTATATTCCTTCTTCATAAGCTACCTCCATATCACCTATTACTACCAATAATATAATAACATATTTTTTACTTTTTACATATACTTTTTAACATGATTTAAAAAGATGAATATAATAAATTGATTGGAGGTTTTATCTTGAATAAGATTTGGGTTGGAATTATTTCTTTTTTGTTAATCACAGTATCTTTATTTTTAGTTTTTGATAAGAAAGAAAAAAGTGAATTAAAGAAAGTAAAAGTAGCAGAAGTAACACACAGTGTTTTTTATGCACCACAATATGTTGCTCATAGTTTAGGTTATTTCAAAGATGAAAATCTTGATGTTGAAATAATACTAACAGCTGGTGCAGATAAAGTAACAGCGGCTGTTTTATCAAATGATGTTAATATAGGTTTTTGTGGTAGTGAAGCAACTATTTATGTTTACAATGAAGGTGAAAAAAATTATTTAGTTAACTTTGCTGGTTTAACTAAAAGAGATGGCAGCTTTTTAGTTTCTAGAACTAAAGAAGATAACTTTAGTGTTAAAGATTTAGTTGGGAAACATGTTTTAGGTGGTAGAAAAAATGGTATGCCTGAAATGACTCTAGAATGGGCTTTAAAAGAAAATGATGTAGAACCAAATAGTGTTAATATTGATACTTCTGTTGCATTCTCTGCTATGGCTGGTGCTTTTATTGGCGGTACTGGAGACTATGTTACATTATTTGAACCACAAGCATTACAATTAGAAAAGCAAGGCTATGGATATGTTGTTGCTTCTGTTGGAGAACTAGGTGGCATTGTCCCTTATACTGTATATAATGCTAGAAAAAGTTATATTGAAAACAATCCTGACGTAATTAAAGGATTTACTAAAGCTATTCAAAAAGGATTAGATTTTGTTCATAACAGAACTGAAGAAGAAATTGCCAAAGTTATTATTGATTATTTTCCTGATACTTCTATGGAAGATTTAATTAAAATTATAAAGAGATACAAAGATAGTGATTCTTGGTACAAAACAACTTATATAGAAAAGTCTGATTTTGAACATGTAAAAGAAATAATGAAATCTGCTGGTGCACTAGAAAAAGATGCTCCTTATGATAAATTAGTAGATACTTCTTTCTCTAAATAGTCTTACTTTGTAAGGCTTTTTTGTATATAAAAAAGTTATATTTTTACAAAAACTAAAAAAATAATAAAAGAAAGCTAAAACTAGCCAACTTTTATTAATTTTTTTTCAATACAACAAACTAAATAATACATAATAGTCGCCACAATACAAAGAACAAATATCCCAGTTATAACTAAATTTAAATTAAACACCTGCGAACCATACATTATTAAATAACCAATACCTTCTTTTGAAACCAAGAACTCTCCCATTATAATTCCTATTAATGACATACTTATATTTATCTTAAGTGTACTAATTATTACTTTCAAATTACTAGGAAGTAATAATTTAAAATATATTTGTTTTTTAGTAGCTTTAAATGAATTCATTAACTTTATCTTTAATGGATCAGTGTTAATAAAGCCTTGATATATATTAATAATAGTTATAATAACTGAAATTAATAAAGCCATTAAAATAATAGATTTTATATTTGCACCTACCCATATTATAATAATTGGACCAAGTGCTACTTTAGGTAAACTATTTAAAATAGTTAAATATGGATCTATTACTTTAGCTAAAAATTCAAATCTCCATAATATGGTAGCAATTATAATTCCAAGTATTGTTCCAAGTGAAAAGCTTATTAATGTTTCATAAACAGTAACCCAAATATGTCTATAAATATCTCCATTTTTAGTTAGTTCAACTAATGTATTTAATACTTTTTTAGGACTTGATGATATAAAAGTATTTATTAATTCTAAATCAGCAAGTATTTGCCATCCTAAAATAAATAATATCAATATTAATAGCTGAAAAAGTAAAACTAAAAACTTATTTTTCTTAATTTTTTTTAGATATTTTTTATGTTCCATGCTATACATAAGTATCAATATCCTTCCATATCATGTCATAATAATATGAAAATTCCTTAGCCTTCCTATTTTCAATTGGAGTACTTCTATTAGACAAATTTATATCATAAATATTTTTAATTGTACATGGTCTATTTGTAAGAACAATCACTTTATTAGCAAGCGATATAGCTTCTGCTATGTCATGAGTAACCATAATAACACTCTTTTTTTCTTTCTTTATTATTTTATATACATCATCTGAGACTGCTAATCTAGTTTGGTAATCTAAAGCTGAAAAAGGCTCATCTAAAAGAATAATATCAGGTTTAGTCGCAAGTGTTCTAATTAAAGCAACTCTTTGTTTCATACCACCAGATAAACTAGTAGGATAACTACTTATAAATTCTTTTAATCCATATGTTTCTAATAGTTTAATTACATATTCTTTGTTTTCTAAAGATAATTTACTCTGTATTTCAAGACCTAACAAACAATTATTAAGAATTGTTCTAAAATTAAATAAAGCATCATTTTGAAGCATATAACCTATACTTTTATTGTCTAATACTTCTACATCACCTTTATAGCTTTTATCTAAACCACAAAGAATGTTTAAAATAGTACTTTTACCACATCCACTAGGACCAACTATAGCAATAAAATCTCCTTCTTCTAATTCAAAATTAACATCTTTTATAGCTAAAGTTTCTTCATTTTTAGTATGATATGTTTTTTTTAAATTCTTAACTTTTAAAATTTTATTCATAGAATGTTCCTTTCTAATCCTAATCTATAGTATGAGTTCTAGATAAATGTGTTAATAACAAAGGCTCATTTCTACAAAAAAAAGTGTAACAAATTACACTCTTTTATAATACTTCTAATTAAGTTCATCAATATATTTTTTCAATTGATTAGCATTATCACCAAGAATTATCTTAAGTTGGTTTTCGATCTCAACAATTCCCTTAGCACCCATCTTCTGAATAGCTTCTTTATTAACTAAATCAACATTTTTAAGACTAACAATAAATCTTGATTTATTTACTTCATAATCAATTATATTTTCTTTTCCACCTAAATACTCTACTAATTTATTTGCGTCCAATTTAAAGTCTTTTTTAGAAGCCTTAGTTATTGCAATAGCAATTATTATTAAAATAACAAATATTATTATATACTCGATATAATTCATTCTCAAATCACCTTTTTTAATTATACATTATTTTTCTTAAATGTGCAAATTCACTTATCTAATACTATAACACTAAATAACTATGGCATTAATTTTCAAATTAAGTAAATATGAATTAAAGTCAAATCACTGTATTATAAGCACTATTATAATATGATTCACTAATAATTTTCATTCCTACATAAATACTCATTTCTTTAAAAATCTTCATTAACGACATAGCAAAAATTTTAATTAAAAAATTTTTTATTTGTTAATTGCTTTTATTTTTCATAGTATTTATTTCATTATTATCTTATTATATATAAATTCTATCCCATAATAGCAATAGATGTCCCTAAATTACCATTAACCATAAGCATAACAGCTTGAACTAATATAGGTAACATACAAACAGTAATTAAGAAATTTTTGCTATTACGTGCTGTTTTCTTATGAACTAAAGCTATAATAAAACAAAAAAATAATACTAACTATAGAACAAATAAATAAACTCATAACATCAATAGAACTATTAAAACTATCAAAAATACTATTAAACATAAATCATTCCTCTTTCTTTTTCATAAATTTTGCCATATTTTGAAAAACTAACTGGCTTATTATTTAGCTCCGATAAAATTCTTACTAACCACATAGGCATAGATAACATAGACTTAATTTCCATAATATAATAATCTTCATCAAAGTAATTATCCATTTTTGTACTTTTTTTAAATACTAAATCATTTCTTCTACTTCTTAAATTACTATCAAAAGTAATTTTTAAATCACTATTCTTACCTTTATAACTTTCTCTATCATAAGCAATATAAATTACAGATTTCAAATTATAATATTTAAAATAATAATCCATTTCCTTAAATATTTGATTATCTATATTAAGATTACCTTTCATATATTGATTAAAATCATCTATTTGAAGCTTAAACCTTCTTTTACTAACAATAAATTTTAGTTTCTAAAAAAACTTCATTTCCTTCACCATAATATCTAGCTCTAAACTTGTTTTTAAATAGTGGTTTATCTAATAAATTAATAAACAAATCATTATTATCAGTACCAACCCATATATTATGAATATTAGAAATAAAAAACTTGTCTTTATCAATATAATCACTAATTTTAAATAAAAATTTTTCCTTTAAAGAAGCTTGAAGTAAATATTTTTCTTCTACTCTTTTGAAATTATAATCATACATATTATCACCTCTTCATAAAGAGTATATTTGCTAAATATTAAATAAACATTATAAAAGAAATAATATCAAATATTATTTCTTACATATATCTTTTAAACCACAACTTTCACAACTAGGATTTTTAGCTTTACAAAAATATCTACCAAATAAAACCAATTGATGATGTAATCTAGATAAATCATAACCATCAAAAAATTTCATTAATTTTTTTTCAACAACATTTACATTATCATTTTATTTAGATATTTTAAGTATAATAGAAACTCTATTAACATGTGTATCAACAGCAATCACATTTTCATTATATAAATTACTAAGAACAACATTAGTAGTTTTTCTCCCAACACCACTTAAACTTTCTAAAAATTCTCGATCATTAGGGACATAACCATAATCCAACAATTTTAATGCAATTGCTATTACATTAGATGCTTTTTTATTAAATGTTCCGATTGGTCTAATAATATTTTTAATATCTTCAATATTGGCATTCGCTAACTTTTCTAAAGAATCATATCTTTCAAATAAAACAGAAGTTACCATATTAACTCTTTTATCAGTAGTTTGAGCACTAAGCATAGTTGCAATCACTAATTCATAGTCTTTATTATAATTAAGTTCACATTTAGGATTAGGAATAATTAAATCAAAATAATCAACTATTCTTTGTTTCATTTAACCAATCATATTCAAAAATTTGTTCTTTAGTTTGTTTTTTAGCCACAAATTTTTCTTTTTCTTTTAACGCATCATTAACACTTTTAATGCCCTTTTTCTTCCAATCCCTAAGAATTCTGTCAACATAATTAAGACTAGAAACATTATTAAATACAGCCTCTTTCAAAGCTTCTACAATAAGTGATTCACTAAATTTTTCATCTAACCATTTAGAAATTATTTCATACTCCATAGGAGATAAAGTTCTGCCAAATTCTTTTTCAAAAATACTATAAATATCTGAAGATTTTTCCTCCTCATTAACAGTAATATAAGCTAACTTTTTATATAAATTATCTAAAATAACATGTTCTTCACTCTTTTTATCAATCTTTCTTATTTCTATTTGTAAAATTCCTAGTTCTTCTAAAGAACTAATAGAAGATAAAACATCACTTATATTAATATTTAAAACCTTGCTTATTTTACTAGGATTATAAACTGTATCTATATCATTTAATAAATATATAAGTATTATAAATTCTTTATCACTAATCTTTAAATTAGCATAATTATTTAAAAGTAATCTTGGTATTGTAACCGTACCATTTTTTAATATGTCAACAAATTTTTCCACCATATAACCACCACCCTAATTATACCATTATTTATACTTTTTTAAGACATAATTTATTAAAACATCTTTATTATTTATAATACTACACGATAAAATATGAACTTCTAAGTCCTTTACGATAATTTTAATTTTAGATGTATCTTTTATAGATAAAATATCCATTATTTCTTTACCATTCAAATCAATATCTTTTCTACTATGAATAGGTAAATCATTATATAGTTTTGTTATTATTTTTTTATCAATATCTTTTATCTCGCCAACTATATGTGAAACATACAAGCCATAATAATATAAATTGTAAGGTGAATATAAATCCTTATTTAACAATTCATTTATTTGTTTTATCATTTCAAGTTCATGATTGGAAAAACTATAATTACTTCCAACTTGAGCCCATACACCAATAATTGAACTAGTTATTTTTACATTATCAAAATTAACCAATTCTAAATATTCAACTAAATTTAATTCTTTTAAATAATTAATTCCTTTTAATATATTAGGACTAGAAAATATTTTATTTAGCTCTTCTTTTCTTCTATTCTTAGATAGCTTCTTTAATAAATATCCATACTTTTTTATATATTTTTTTAATTCTTCATCTAATTCAAAATCTAAAACAGTCGCAAATCTAATAGCTCTAAGAATACGAAGAGAATCTTCTTTTAATCTAATTTTAGGGTTTCCTATCATTTTAACTACTCTATTTTGAATATCACTTATACTAGAAAACAAATCAATAATGTTACCATTACTATCAATACAAAGCGTATTCATTGTAAAATCTCTTCTTTTTAAATCATCAACTAAATTATCAATATATTTTACTTTTTTAGGTACTCTATTATCAATATAGCCAATATCTTTTCTAAACGTTGTTATTTCAAAATGAATACTTTTATAAATTAAAGTAACTGAACCATATTTTAAACCCGTATATTTAATATCATTAAAAATAAGGGACAAATCTTTAGGCGTTGCATTCGTACATATATCGACATCAACACTTTCAATATTTAAAATTTTATCTCTTACAAATCCACCAACTATATAAGCTTTAAAGCCATTTTCTTCTATCTTTTTTAAAATAGTAAGGGATGCTTCATACATTTTATCACCTGCCAAAAAAAAAGGTATTATACCCTTTTTAGTTTAAAGCATCTTTTAATTTAGAACCAGCTTTAATATTAACTGCAACTCTTGCAGGAATTTTAACTGTTTCACCAGTTCTAGGATTACGTCCTTCTTTAGCAGCTTTTTTTACAGCTGAAAAAGTACAGAAACCAGTTAATGTAACTTTAGATTCTTTTTTTAATCCTTCTGTTACTCCTTCTTGTACTGCTTCTAAAGCACGAGCAGAATCTGCTTTTGTTAATCCAGTTTTTTCAGCAATATAATTTACTAAATCTGTTTTTGTCATTAATTTACCTCCTATGTGTGTTAAGCTATCTTGCTTACATTTAAAGAATATCATTTTTAATTAATAAAAGCAAGTGTTTTTATAATATTTCTTATTTTTTTATAACTAATTTATTATTATTATATGTCATAATAGATGATACTATTTCTAAAACAGAATAAACCATAATAAATAAGCCAATACCAGAGAATACTAAATTAGATTTTAATATTATATAAAGACCAACTAAAATAATTATTATAGCAACTATTAAACTACCCTTCCAAATACTACCTTCGAATTCACGCATCTTTAGTGCTGATATCATTCTCAAAATACCATTATAAAGAATAAAGCCACCCATAATTATTCTAAGAAGTAATTCTATCATTGATGTACATAAGATAATTACAATACCAAGTACCATCAATACTAGTGCATATATTAAATCATTATTGTTAGCTATTTCCTTTTTCTTGTCGCCTAAATAATTAGCAAGTCTAATAAAGCCTGACAATATAAATAAACCTCCAAAACCATAAGTAACAATCATTACTATATTTTGTGGATTAGTAAATAAAATTGCCCCTAAAATAAATAAAAGAATTGCCATTATAAGTGGTGTTTTAATAAAATTTGTAACTTTCTCTTTCATACTTAACCTCCATAATAATAAAATTATATCATGGATATTTTAAGATGTAAATTAATGTCCGTACAATGCTTATTTTTTTTTAAATAAAGCATAATAATAATGGTGATACTATGAAAATAAGATTAGGTTATGTCGGGATTAGTAAAACTATAGATATAACATCTTCTAAAACAATAACCTATACAAATTATTTAAAAAGCAAAGATTTTAATAAAATAAAAGAAATAATTATAACAAATTTAAACAATTTAAAAGAAATATTAATATATAACGTTAAAAATAATATTCATTTTTTTAGAATAACATCTAAATTAATACCACTTGCTACTATTAGTGATTTTTCGTTTGATTACATAAAACCATATCAAAAATACTATAATGAAATAGCCAAAATAATAAAAGAAAACAATTTAAGAATTGATGTCCATCCTGATCAATACGCTGTTTTAAATAGTACTAAAAAAGAAGTAGTAGAAAATACATTTAAAATATTAGAATATAACTATAATATTTTAAATGCTTTAAAAATAAAAGACAAAGTGATTATTCTTCATATTGGTAGTAATGTTTTAGGAAAAGAAAACTCTATCAAAAGATTTATAAATAATTTTAATAAGCTACCAAATCACATAAAAAAATGTATTGTTTTAGAAAATGATGATAAGATATATAATGCTTTTGATACACTAAATTTATGTAATAAATTAAAAATCCCTATGGTCCTTGATGTTCATCATCACATATGTAATTATACAGAAAATATTAACTACGAAGAAATTTTTAAGACATGGAAAATAACACCTAAAATTCATTTTTCTTCACCAAAAAATAAAACAAAAAAAGACTTTAGAAGTCATAATGATTATATAGATAGTAATAGCTTTATCGAATTTATAAATCAAATAAAACATTTAAATTTTGATATTGATATTATGCTAGAAGCAAAATTCAAAGACGATGCCTTGTTTAAACTAGTTAGAGAATTAAAATATAAAACAAATTATAAATTTATAGATGAAACTAGTTTTTTCGTATAGAAATATAATTAACATGCATTTTATATAAGAAATTAAAATAATGGAATATTCCTGAAGTATTACTAAGTCTTACAATACCAGAACATATTATTAAATGTGTTTTTTCTTTTATTAAATGACCTCTAACATTTTTAGGAAAAAATCTTTTTCCAGGAGAAATAATACCCATATGTCCTTTAAATTTAACAGGCATAAGTCCACCATGGGTATGTCCAGCTAAAATTAAATCAAAATTATTTAATCTATTATTATAAATATTATCTTCTAGTAAATCTTTAGGTGTATGTATTAGTAGAATATTATACTTTTCTTTATCTAACTTTATATCTAATTTATCAAAGTCTTTATTAAAAATATTATAATCCCTACCTAATTTATCATAATATTCATAACTTGGATTAAAACCAACAAAACAAATATTATCATTAATAAATACTTCATTATCCAACAAAATTAAATTAGGTATTCTTTTTAGCTTTACAACTATATCACAATAATCTCTAGAATAATTTTTGCTTTGTTTTAATTCGTGATTACCTAATGTTATTATTACTGTAGATAATGTACATAAATTTTCTAAAAAATCATACATAATTTTATACGCTTTTTCATTATTTAAAACTGAACTGTTATCAAGAATATCACCTGTTATACATACATAATTAGGTTTAACATTAGATATTTCTTTAGTTAAAATATTTAATCTTTTAGTATTATATTCTATATCATAATGAAGATCAGAAATATGGATAATACTTATATTATCTATTTTATTACTTTTTAAAGTATAATTACTTTTTACTATTTTTAACACATAATCACCCTTAATCAATTATATTAAAGTTATCATATTTTTATAATTGAAGCAATACAATTTGACATTTTCTTTAAATTTGCTAAAATACCTATCTAAGGTGATTGAAATGGACTTTGATGAATTAAATAAAATAATGGCCAAAACAACTAAAATAAAAATGGAAATAGATAAATTCGCAATAGCTATTTTTTCATTTTTAAAAAATTACCACAAATTAGAAAATGTTAAAATGGAATTTAATGATAATCTTTTTTCTATAGGATCTTATGATATTATAAGTAAGACAGTTGAATTAAATTTAAGCTGCATTCAAAAAAGTGCCGAAAATGAATTTAAAAATGAAAATGAAAATAAAGATTTAATGTTAAAGTTATTAATTATTAGTACTTTAGCTCATGAAATGTGTCACGCTAGACAGTATAGCTTAGTTAGTTCTTCAAAGAAAAGTTTTGAAGCAGAATTAATTAAATTATTGAGTAAAGAAGATGTTATTCTATGTAATTCATATTTAAGATATTATCTTCAAGATATAGGTGTTTATAACGATATAATGCAAAAAAGAAGATATTATTATTATAATAGTTATGATATTAATCCACTAGAAAGAATGGTTAATCAAACTGCTTCTGATGTTTGTCTAGGCATTGTTGATAAATTACAAAACAAAGAAATTTATGACAATTTTAGTAAAAAAGAAAGACTATTAAGACTTAAAGGTTATATAAAATTTAATGAAGTTATTTCACCAGTATACAGTTATGCTCATGTTTTAGGTATTGAAAAAGAATTAAAAGATTTTTGTGATGCTAATGATATATTACAAAAACCATTGAATTTTAGAATGGGATATGGACTTCCCATTACTGTAGAAGAATATGAAGAACAAAAAAGACTTTTAAAATAAAGTCTTTTTTAGCTGTTTCTTTTCCATTTATATTCATATTCATAACTGCCAGAAGCAAATGTAAAATCATCATTTAATGGAATTGTAAAGTGAGATGAATACCAAGTCCCAGCATAACCAATAGTTGATGTGTGTGGCTTTATATTTATAGACAAATAATCACCCCATTGTCTAGCAGAAAAACCAGCTGTAGCTCCGCTTCCACCGACAGCACCAATCCAAACTCTGGTATAAACACTATTATAAATTGTATTTTTAATTGGAATTCTGGCTATTTCAAATTCTGTACTAGTATCAATACTTGCAGTTGCTCCAGCTCCTACTTGTACATATAAAATATTATCAATTATTCGCCATTTATTTTGAGTATTAAATTGAGTTGCTCCTATATAAGTAGAATTAGTCCAAGAAAAATCTTGCCAGCCTGTATCAATTACTCTTTTACTTAATAAAGTCCAAGAACCTCCATATATCGTTGATGGATTTGTACTATTTGTACTTCTAAATATACTGCCTACTGGATATATTTTATCAAAATTAGTATTTATTTTATTCTCTAGTTCTGTTTTATTATTATTAATATTTGTGGTATTATTTTCAATCTTATTATCTAGTTCTAATTTATTACTATTTACTTTATCATCTAATTCTAATTTGTTATTTTTTATACTAGTAGTATTACTATCTACTTTCTTTTCAAGTTCATTTATTTTTTTTATTAGTTCTTCTCTTAATAAAGCTGATTCTTCGCTTGTTCCTATAGAAGTACCTACTTCATCATAATCTTTTGTCGCATAAAACTCTCCATCCGTTATGTTAATTGCTACATCTCCATTAGATTTAATCTTAACATAAGAGTTTCCTACTGGTACTTTTCCATTAAATGCTAATTCTTTATCTCCTGATACCATTTTTCCATTATTAACTTTAAACTCTATTTCTTCAAAATAGTCTCCTGTTAATTTACTATTTAAATAATATTCATTAGCTGCTTCTATTAAGCCTAAGGCCGAATTTTTAAAATTCTTCTCTCGAGCGCTTTCTATAGTATCTTTTATTATGGGTACTGTTATCAAAGCTATTACACCCATTAATATTATTACTGATATTAATTCTATTAATGTAAAGCCTTTATTTTTATGACAATTTAATTCTAAATTGCCCCCCTATATTACTATTTGTTAACATCATAAACACTCCTTTTCTAAATTCATTATATAAAATATTTTCTTTGTAGACAATATTTATACAAAAATATAGTTATTTTAGACATTTAATTTACAAAAAAAATAGTAAATTAATACTATTTTAATGCATCTAAAAGTTCAGCCTTCTTCATTGTAGAAATGCCTTCGATACCTTTTTCTTTTGCTAAATCACGTAATTCAGCAACTGTCATTTTAGATAAATCGTTTTCTATTTTAACTTCTTTTTTAGTTTCTTTTTTTACTTCTTTAACTACTTTACCATCTAAAGCATCTTTAGCAATAGTAACTAAATCACTAAATGATTTTGGATTATCAATAGCAATTTCACTTAACATTTTACGGTTAACTGTAACTCCAGCTTTTGATAAACCATTAATGAATTTAGAATAACTGATTTCGTTTTCACGACAAGCAGCGTTAATTCTTGTAATCCATAGTTTTCTAAAATCTCTCTTCTTTTGTCTTCTATCTCTGTAAGCATACTTTCCAGAATGCATTACTTGTTCTTTAGCTGATTTATATAATCTGTGTTTTGAACCAAAGTAACCTTTAGCTTCTTCCATTACTTTTTTACGACGAGCACGATGTATTGTACTTCCTTTTACTCTTGGCATAATTTCCTCCTTATATTAAAGTTTTAATTCTCTTTAAATCACTACTATTTAAAGTAGAACCATTTCTATTCTTTCTGTTAAAAGAACTATTTTTCTTTCCAGTATTGTGTCTACTACCTGGGCGACCAATTTTATAGTCATTTTTTCTTTTGTTAAAAACTTTTTTTGAACCTTTGTGTGTTTTTAATTTTGGCATAATTTCCTCCTTATTTTTCTTTACTAGGCGTAAGTATCATAAATATAAAACGTCCATCAATTACTGGTTTCTGTTCTATACTTGAAACACTTCCTAAAGCTTCTGCAAATCGAAGTAAAACATCTCTTCCAAGTTCAGGATGAGCCATTTCACGACCTTTAAATCTAATACTAGCTTTTATTTTATGACCTTTTTCTAAATAATTTTTTGCATTTCTTACTCTTGTATCAAAATCATGTACATCAATCGTAACAGACAAACGATATTCTTTCATTTCTAAATTACTTTCTCTTTGCTTCTTGATGTTTTCTTTTGCTTTCTTTTTGTTTTCATACTTAAACTTATTATAATCCATTATTTTACATACTGGTGGATTAGAATTTTGATTAATAAGTACTAAATCAAATCCTGCATAGCTAGCCAATGTCAAAGCATCTTTAATTGGTTTAGTCCCTAACTGTTCACCCCTAGGACCTATAACCATCACTTCTTTTGCTCTTATTTGTTCATTAATAAACAAATCTCTTTCTTTATTTGCGATAGTGCACCTCCACATAAAAAGTGAATACAAATGTATCCACTTAAAAACATAATAAAACCATATTAAGCTTTTAACCCAGAACTATCAGTAATCGGGTGAGTGTGGATACACTTCTTTCCTTTTTCTTCTAATATTATACAACATTTAATAGATTTGTCAACATTTTTTTTACATACCAGATCTATAACCTTGATAATTGTTTACATTTGTATTATAAAATTCACAACTTTTTCGATATATAGAATTAAATCCATCCCATAATTGTCTATCTGATTTTAAAAGTTCAATATACATTCTTTTTCTTCTAAGATTATCTTCGGTTAATTCATCATTATGATTAATACCTAAAAATCTTAAAAGAAAATGCGCACTTATTGGTTGCCCCATTTTATTTCGATACTGCAATAATTGATTCATATAATTTATCAAATTTTGAAAATTATAACTATCTAAATTAGCACACTCTCTTAATTTTGTAAAACGTTCACAAAGAAAATCAAGCACATCTATATTTTTCCTACTTGTTCTTTCTATTTCAGTAAAATCAAATCTCTTACTCCATTCAGAGCCTAAATCAACTGTCCCAGCAATGCCCGTTGCCCCCAACAAAGGTGCAAAAATTGTCATAGGAGTTCCTAAAACATTTATTCCATATTGTTTTAAAATCGAACCTGCTATAGTAACACAAGCAGTACTAAGAAGAGCAGCACCCGCATAAACCGTAACTTTACCTAATTTAGGAGAATTAGCTAAAATTTGATTACCTATTTTTCTCGCCTTTAATTCAAATAAAACACTATCTATCATTTTGGTATATTCTTCTTTTAATATACTTATTTGTTCTTCTGTATACACCATTAATCACCTAACTTTATTGTAACACATATTTATTTTTTTAAAACCTTAGTCTTTTCTTTTTCATCAAAAACCTTATTTTCTTTACATTTTATTACATATTCTTTTAAATCTTCTAGTTTTTTCTTCTCTTCAGCTAATTCTTTCAATTTATCATTAGATTCATCAATAACTACATTATTTTCTTTTTTTACTTCTTCTTTAACATCTATTTTCTTATACTCAACTGCACACCCTATTTGTAACAATGAGATTATATTTGCTAAAACAATCACTAAATTACTTATATTAATAATACTTGATAAATATGATAGTGATAATAAAATAAACAATAAAGTAGTTTTAATTTTACCTAAGAATATTGTTTTAGGCTTATTACCATTAATATTTGATTTAACATTAACAAAACTAATAACACCTTCTAAAATTAAATTAATAATCAATATAGGATTAGTAAATAATAAAGGTAAAATCAAAGAAAAAGCAAAAACTTTATCAGTACAAGCATCTAATAATCTACCAAATTCACTAGTAACATTATATTTACGTGCTATTATACCATCAAATAAATCAGTTAATCCAAATAAACACGTAAAAACACCAACTAATAATAAATTACCAGATAAAGCTAATGGTATTATTATTAATGGTGAAATTAATCTAGATAGTGTTAATAAGTTAGGAATTTGCTTAATTCTTGTTTCTTTTTTACCTAGTTCTTTAAACAATAGTTTAATATTTTCTTTAAAATAATTCAGTTTTTCTTTCATAACTATCCCTAAATAATTATACAATTATTTAAAAGATAAGTCAAAATAGGCTTATCAAATAATTCTAGTTAATTATAATAAATACAATATATTAGGTGAAAATATGAATAATAATTGGTGGCGATGTAGAGGTAAATGGTTTTTATTTTCTTTCATTTTATGTATACTATTATTTTATCAATTAATATTTACCTTTTTTATAACAACACGTTTTAATCTATTTTTATTGATTCTTTTCTTTTTACTTCTTTGTTACTGTTTCTTTAGAATAATATGGTGAAATTAAGATTTCAGTTTTAAAAAGCAAATCTATTTCTCTACCTATAACTTCACAGTTTTTAAACACAGAATCAGTAAATTCTAACTTTGTAGGCATAGCAATCATAATAAATAAAAGACATCTCTCTTCATCTAATAAAGGATAAGTCATTTCATATCTTTTAAGTAAAGTTATAAAATCAAAATATTCACCATGATTTCTATATAATTTATATAAATCAAAAATTGGATTATCTATTTTTGACTTATCCCAGCTTATTAGATAAGATGATTTATTACGAATAAAATGTTCTAAACTCAAATTATTATGTAAAACAACTAATCTAGTTTGTTTTTTTTCTTTAACAACTTGATACCAATTTTCTATCTCTTTTTCACAAAAGTTCAAAGAAGCAAAAATACGAGATATATTTCGCGCTAATAAATATTCTGACGGATCCATATATATCTTGCCTTCAATAACTGTTATTAAGTCATTATAATAACTTTTCAAATAATATATATTGTTCGATAAATCTTCATATAATTCTTTAAAATAATCTTCTGTTATTTCCTTATAATGAGTTGTTTTACTATGTAAAAGAGAAACTAGATCAATCATATCTAGTATTTTTTGCTCTTTGGGAATGCTAGAATCTTCAATAAACCTAGTTATTTCATAATCTTCACCTGTCGCAATTATCTCAGGCTTATAATCAAAATTTCTACTTTCTAAATATTTCTTTATTTGTTCATTTGAAGTACTCTTTTTTTTTACAACAATACTACCATTATCAGTATCAACAATTACCGTTTTACCTATTTTTTTATATCTATATGGTTTGTAATTGTATTGTTTTAAGATTTCATTGATTTTTTTCATTCAGTTGGTATTATTAATTTATCGCCTATTTTTATATCAGTAATATTGTTATACTTTTCTAACAATTCTTTAGTTATTCCATATTTTTCTATTATTCCATCTACTATATCTCCTTCTCTTACTATGTATACTCTATAGGTTGCTATACTTTCTTTTTCAGTAAAAGAATTAAATACATTTATATTTTGCCTATCACTTGTATCATTTACAACATTTTTTATACTAGTTTTTTCTTTTGTCTCTACTTCTACTTTCTTAGTGTCTTCTTTAACTATTTCTTTTGAAACCTCTTTTACTGGCTCTTCTATTATTATAGGATTTTCTAAAGCTTCAGGTAAATCAGCTCTATCTTCAATTAAAGGTTTCTCTTCCAAATTATTAAGCGCTACATCAATATTAACTACTAAAGTTTTATCATTAATAATTTCATAATAAAAATCATCTATGTCAACTTCCACTCTGTCTAATAAATATTTGTCATCTATAGAAATGCTACATGGCAAATCAAAGCTGAAACTTTCTGTATTAGTACTTACATCAGCCATTTTGTATTCGCCACTTATCGTAAAATCCCCATCAACTGTAAAATTTCCTACTTTTAAAGTATGTTCTAAAGAAATACTAGTAATTTCTGCAATATTAGTTTTAAAATTAATATCTTTTTTAAATGGTACTATTTTTTTCATAATATTTCACTCTCTTTCATTAAAGCATATGAAAAAAAGATGATTTTATTCATCTATATTTCTTTATATCAATAATATTATTAGTTTGACTATCTTCTACTTCTATATTTCCATATAAATCAGCACATAAATCATTAACACATATGTCAGTATAATTTAATTTAGAAGACTCTAAAATAAGATTTCTCATTGCTTTTGATTTAATATTTTTAATAATTTCATTTGCTCTTTTCAAAAAAAGCTTACTATCCAAACATAATTTAACACTTTTCAAATATGAAAGTAATGAATAAAAGTAAATACCCTTGCATTTTATGTCTAAATCATTTATTTTACCATTCAAATATTTAAAAACATCTTCATCTAACATATAACTTATTTGCAAATTAAATAATCCACCATTATCATTAGGTATTCCTTTATAATTTAATAAAATTTCTCTATATTCTTCCTTATTCACTTCTTTTATTTTAGTAACAAATTCTAGCATATTTAAAAGATCAGTCAAAGTATCTTCATACATATACTCACTATCTATATCACTTTTATATTTTATATATCTTTTATGAGCAAAAATAACAACTTCTATAAAATTAATTAATTTTTCTCTTAAATTATCAAATAAACTTATAAAGTAAATAAATTCATCTTTATTTAAATAATTTTCAACAATATCAATTATTTCTAAAATATCATAATCATTTAATAACTCTTTCAACATACTGTCAGTATCCTCTGTTATTAAAAGCTTATTAAAATGTACTAAACTAATTTGTTCTTCTATATATATTTCTTTATTTTTCATCATTACCACCACTAAATATATACTTAAATACTTCTTTATAATTTTTTACTCCAATATATTTTATATTATCTTTTATTTCTTTAGGTAACTCTTCTACATCACTATAATTATCATAAGGGATAATTATTTTTTTTATACCATTCTTTAAAGCACCCATACTTTTTTCTCGCAAACCACCTATAGGTAAAATATTTCCATGCAAAGTTATTTCCCCAGTCATAGCAATATCATTACTAGCACGAATTCCTTTAAACATGCTTATTAAAGATGTTGTCAAAGTTATTCCAGCACTTGGCCCATCTTTAGGAATAGCTCCTTCTGGTACATGAATATGAATATCTAAATCCTTTAATTTTTTTGTGTCTATTTTAAAATAATTAGCATTTGCTTTAATATAACTTAAAGCAATTATTGCACTTTCTTTCATTATATCCCCAAGAGAACCAGTTAAAATTAATTCACCATTTCCTTTATATGAAACAACTTCAATTGGTAATAATTCGCCACCACAACTAGTATAAGCAAGTCCATTAACAATTCCTATATCAGAATTTATCTTTACATCTTTTATACTAGAACCCAAAAAATCATTTATCTTTTTTTTATTTATAGATTTAATCATTTTGTTTTCTAATTGTTTTTTTGTTACTATTTTTCTAATGATGGTATCTATTTTTCTTTCTAAATCTCTAACTCCCGATTCTCTTGTATAATTTTTGATTATATAAAGTATATCATTATCACTTATATTTATACCATTTAAACCATTATTTTTACATATTTTAGGTAACATATAATTCTTAACTATTTCCAATTTTTCTTTTTCTGTATAACCTTGTAATTCTATTATTTCTAATCTATCTCGTAACGGATATGGAATATTTTCGATAGAGTTTGCTGTTAAAACAAATAAAACATTACTCAAATCAAATTCTTCTTCTACATAATTATCAATAAAAGATTTATTTTGATTAACATCCAATACTTCTAATAAGGCACTAGCAGGATCTCCGTTAATACTTTTAGTAAGCTTATCTATTTCATCTATTAAAAATACTGGATTATTTACTTTTATTTTTTTAAGTGAACTAATTATTCTACCAGAAGTTGCAGCAACATACGTTTTTCTATGACCTATTATTTCAGATACATCATCTACTCCACCTAAAGATATTTTTACAAATTTTCTATTCATAGCGCGTGCTACTGAACTTACTAAAGAAGTTTTGCCAACCCCAGGTGGCCCAACTAAGCATAAAATATTATTACTTATTTTTTTAGTATTTTTTAAAATAGCTAAATATTCAATAATCCTATCCTTCACTTTATTCATACCATAATGACTCTTATCTAAAATTTCTTGAGCTCTTCTTAAATTAGTATTTTCTTTTGTTTTATTAAGCCATGGAAGTTCTAATAAATATTCAATGTGCTGCTTTAAAACACTAGATTCCGGTGATAGTAATGGCAAATTAGAATAACTTTTTAACTCTTTAAGTAGTTTTTCCCTAACATTTTCATTACATTTTAAGTTATCTATTTTTTCTTTTAATTCATTAATTTCATCATTAGAATCACTGCCTAATTCCTTTTGAATCGTTTTTATTCTTTCTTTTAAAATAAATTCTTTTTGCGATTTATCAATTTCTTTCTTTGTTTTTTCATCTATTTCTTTTTCTATATTAATAATTTGACTTTCTTTATATATATCGCTTAGAAGCATTTCACTTCTTTTTTTTACATCTAATGTAGTTAAATATTCATTTTTTCTTCCATATGTTAAATTTAAACAAGCACTAACTATATCTGTTATTGTACTTATACTTGTTATATCTTTTACTTTTAATAATTCATTTCCTATATATGGATTATCGTTTACAAATTTTACAACTTCTTTTTTTATTTTATCAACTAATAAATCATCTTCTATATTTTTTTCACTAGAAGCTGATACTATAGCTTCTAATGATTCAATGCTATGGTTCAAATACTCATGAACATGAGCTCTACTAATAGAACGAAGTACTACCCTTACATTACCACTAGGAAGTATTGTTTTATTTTCTAAATGAGCAATTACACCTACTTTAGGTAACTCATTAGTATTTATTTTTTCTTCTAATGTATTTATACTTACCACAAATATATAATCATCGTGAAATAAACTAGATATGTCGATTATGCTTTTACTAGTATTATCAAATTCAATTCTTAATTCATTATTAGGTAACAATATGATTTGTCTTAATATAAGTACTGGTAAATCTGTTTTTATCATATTGCACCTCCAACTAGTGATTTATATTATAGTTATTTTAGTGCTTTTTGTCTATAAAAAATGGTAAATTTATATCAAATAAAAATTAAAGGTTTAACTTATCTTTAAATCTTTAATTTTACTTACTGGCATACCTGTTACTTCACTAATCAAATTTATATCTAAATTTTGTTTTAATAAATTCTTTATTATACATTGTTTCTCTTTTTCCATAGCCTCTTCTTCTTTATTAGCTACTATTGTTCTCCACATTCTATTATTTTCTTCTACTACATCATATACTCTTACCCATTCATCATAATTCTCATTTATTTCCATTATTCTTTCCACCACTCTTTC
>JALELF010000022.1 GCA_022771715.1 Bacillota bacterium | reverse complement strand
AAAAAAATGATAAGGATTTACCTTATCATTAAACATATCTTCTTTTTTTAGCAGTTAGAACTGTAGCAATTAATACTAAGCTAAGTGCTCCTACTAACATGTAAAGAACGCCATTATCAACTGTATTTGGGTTTTCAGTTGGTTCATCTGGTGTAGTAGGTGTTTCTGGATTTTCAGGAGTAGTTGGAGTATCTGGATTAGATGGTATATCACAACCAGCATTTTTTGTAGCTAATTTTGTTACACCATTACTTATTGATGCATAACTATTATCTGGATCTACTACTTCACCTTCAACTTCAACTACTATATCGCAATCAGTTGAAGCTTCACATAATTTAGTAGCAAATGTGATAACTAATTCATCTTTTGGCCCTGAATAGCTTACATTACCTGAAATGTCTTTACCAAACACACATTTAAACTTTCTTCCTGTGCTCCCTTCGTTATTACAAAACACATTTTTATCAGTATATTGACCAGTTACTTCATTGTACTCTCTATAAACGCCTGTCATGTTTGTAAATGCTTCAACTTGACTTTCATTCATAGTTACATGCACATAACCTTGTTTCATACCATAAGTTGATGTTCCATCATTTTTAACAACAACCTCAATGTTAATAGTTTTATCACTATTAACAGTAGGAGTGACACTAATATTGAAATTAGGATTACCTGCTGCACACACCAAATCAATTCCTAGTATACTAACTAACACACCAATGAACAAATATTTTAATTTCTTCATTATATTCACCTCTATTCTGTTAAAACTATAACATATCAAAAAAACAAACTCAATACTTTAAATAGTAGTTTTATTTTATTTGACACATTTTTACATTAGTTCTACTTTACTCAAATTATTAATAAGACTTTTGCTTTTTAAATATAATCCTGTATATCTATCATAATAATCATCTAAAAATGAGTTAATTTCTAATTTACATTTTTTGCTTACTTCTAATTTGGTAATTTTAGATATATCCACATAATAATACATTCTAATTAACTTAATCGTCTTATCAGAAACAATTTTTTCATTCTTATAACAATTAGAGCAAATATAACCACCTCTACTAGAGTCCAAAGTTACAATTCCACTAGTTTTACCACAATTACTACATCTGTCTATAATAGGCATTACACCCAAGAAATCAAGAAATTTTAGTTCTAAAATATTTGTTATAGCAGAGGCATCATAGCCTTCATTTATCTTAACTAATGCGCTTATAAGTAAATTATACACATCAGTACTATTACATTGCTTGTATACTTGTTCAGTTAAGTCTATTAAAAAAGAAGCATAACTAATTCTAGTTAGGTCTTTCAATATATTTTTAAATGGATTAATAACATCTACACTAACTAAGTTAGATAGTTTGTCCTTTTTATAATAAATATTGAAATTACCATATATAAGTTTATTAGTGGTGCTTCTTAAGTCGCTTTTTAAATTTCTACTTCCTTTTGCAATGATACCAATAATTCCATATTCTTTAGTTAAACAGTTAATTATTTTACTTGTTTCACCATATGGTTTTTCACTAATAATAATACCCTCTACAGTTTCTAGCACATTACACCTCAGTAAAACGATATTTACACTTTACATCAGGGTATTTTTCTTTATCTACTAATGATGCGAACATATCATAATCTCTTACCCAAATTTTACCTTTATGTTCATAAACAACTAATTTTTTTAGTGTTTCAGTATCATATGCAATATGTAAAACTTTAACTAAATCTCCTTTAAAATGACGATATATTTGGTTTTCTTTTATATCTCGCATTACTTCTCCTTACTTATTTGTTTATATTTTAAGTAATATTCGATTTTTCCAGTTTTTTCAAATAATTGCCATAACAATTCTTTATTCATAATAATCACCTTTCATTATATTATGGTCAATAATTGTTAAAGTATTCTTTAATTTTCAAAATCATTATAACCAAATTCATTCAAATACTTATCACTATCTCGCCATTTTTTTATAGTTTTCACAAATAAACTTAAGTATACTTTTTTACCCATTAATTCTTCAATCTCAACACGAGCTAAAGAACCTATTTCTTTTATTTTAGAACCTTTATTTCCTATAATAATTTTTTTTAAGGAATCTCTATCAACTATAATAGAAGCATTTATAGTATTTGAATTTTTACCAAATTCTATACTTTCAACTACACAAGTAGTAGAATGTGGTACTTCTTCATTTGTAACATTAAAAACTTTTTCTCTTATTATTTCTGCAATAAGAAAATCTATTTTTCTATTTGTTACTTCTTCTATACTATAATACATTATTTCATCTTTTAAATATTTTTTTATTACACTAATAAGAGTATCAACATTATTGTTTTTAATAGCCGATACAGGTACTATATCATCAAACTCATATAAATCTTTATATTCGTTTATTTTAAATAATATTTGTTCTTTTGTAATATTGTCTATTTTATTTAGAACTAAGATAACTGGTTTATTAGCGTCCTTTATCTTATCAAGAACATACTTGTCACCTTTACCAAGACTTACCGATGCATCAACTAAAAACAATATAATATCAACATCATCTATACTATAATAAGCTTGTTTATTTAAAACTTTGCCTAATTTATGTATCGGTTTATGAATACCTGGTGTATCTACAAAGACAATTTGTGTTTCATCATCATTATAAATTCCTTGAATAATATTTCTAGTTGTTTGTGGCTTATCGGATGTAATAGCTATTTTTTTTCCAACAATACTATTTAATAGTGTAGACTTACCAACATTAGGTCTACCAACTAAACTAACAAAACCACTTTTCATTCTAAATTCTCCTTACTAAAAGGATAAGGACATAAATCACTTACTTTAAACATTTCAAAGTTACCTTTATTATCATAACAATAAATTGGCATATTTTTATCAAAAAATTCTAACATTACTTGTCTACATAGAAAACAACAAGTTCCTATTTTATCATCATCAACCATTATTTCTAATTTTTTAAAACTTCTATATCCTTCAGAAATTGCTTTATATATCGCTACTCTTTCAGCACATATAGTAGCGCCAAAAGATGCATTTTCTATATTAACACCTGTAAAACTTTTACCATCATTAGTTTCTAATATAGCAGCTACTCTATATTTTGAATAAGGTGCATACGCATTATTTAATAATTGTTTTAATTCATTTATCATATATTACCTCTTAATTCCAAAACCATCTAAAATTTCATCTTGCTTTTTAAACATAACTTCTTCATCTTCTTTTTTCATATGATCATAACCTAATAAGTGTAAAAGTCCATGCACAGAAAGAAAAGCTAGTTCTCTTAAAAAGCTATGTCCATATAACTCGCTTTGTTCTTTTACTTTATCTAAAGAAATATAAATATCACCTAATAATCTAAAATCATCATATACAAAATCTTTAGCATCCTCTAAAGCAAAACTAATAACATCTGTTTCTCTATCTATATTACGGTATTCTTTGTTTATTTTTCTAATTCTTTCATTATCAATGATTATTATATTGAATTCTGCTTTTTCTATATTTTCTTCTTTTAAAGCATATTTCATCAATTCTTCTATTGTTTCTAATTCTTTTATTTCTTCTTCTGTTTCATTAAATATACCTATTTCCATACTACCTCCCAATATTAATTACATTGCCTAAATATAATATACAAATCAATATAAGTACTAAAAAAATTATATTATAAAACCATTCTGTTTTCAAGAATTTAGGCAATTTTTCTCTTATCATATCACCTATTACATAAATCAAATATCCTATTAGTCCGCCTAAAACATTTAAAATAATATCATCAACATCAAATACTCTTCCTATCCAAAGTTGTGTCGTTTCTATTGTAAATGATGCGATAAAAATTAAAATAGTTATTAAAAGTGGCCTTTTACCTTTTAAAAAGTGTGCGATAAAAAAGCCATAAGGTAAGAACATAATCATGTTCCCAACTACATTTTTAAAAAACAATCTGCTCCCTAATTCGTATCTAAACATTTCTTTAAAGGGAATAAAATTGGATGTACTCCAGCTTACATCTTGAAAAGTGACAACATGGAATAAGCAAAGTATATATAGCATAAAAACTAAACTAAGTAATTCTTTATATAAAACTATTTTTTGCTTTTTTACGTATAAATACGCTACTCTAATCGAAATTAAAATTATACTAGAAATAAACATCATCGGCCATATATCAGCAAAAATATCCATTATTGTCTCTCTAAACATTATTCTAGTTCCTCCACTATCTTATATTCTGTTATATCTTCATAAACTGTAAAAAACACTACACATTCTATTTTACTATCTTTTATCTCTCTCTTCAATAGTTTACTTGAAATTACATATTCTTTATCAGTTAAATCTTCTTCAATCCTTCTTCTTGCTAAGATAATAGCTTTATTAGTAGCTTCTTCTATTGTATTTATTTCATCTACTAAATTTACTTCTTCTATATTAATTTTAACTAAAGATAGTGGTATTAATTGATTATATATTAGTTTTTTTTCTTTTGTTTTAGCATTTTTATATGGTTTAAAATCAAATAAATTAAAGGTTTTGCCTAAAAACTTAATCCCATATAATATTTTTGATTTACCAGTTAATTTTTCTTCTTTATAAACAAAAGGATAACTAGCTTCTACTTGATACCATACTTCGCCATAAACATTTCCTTTAGCAGAAACATTACCTGTAATATTGTCATTAAGTGATATTTTGCTTCCAATAATAGTATCTCCTTTTTTTACATATTCATTTATATTTTTTTTCTTTTCACCAGCAGATGCTTCTATTTTTTTTATTACTGCATCTTTTTTAGCAACTATTTCATATTCTTGATTTTCTATATTTTCATTTTTTATTTTTCTTAATTCTAATCTTACTTCATATTTAGTGCCTATTCTATTTATTTCTAACCATTCTATTTTATCTTTATATTTGTTCATTATTTCTTTTTTTATTTGTTCTACCTCTTTAAATGATTTTACAAACTTATATTTATCTATATCATATAGTCTAAGTTCATTAATAAGAAGTGTTCTTATATTTTCTTCATCATATATTACTTCTACTTTAAAAATAATATTGCTTAAAGTAATAATTAACGCTAATCCTATAAGGATAAACGTAATCAAAATAAAATTTTTTTCAATTTTATTTTTTATTTTGTTAAATCCTTTATAATTAATAATAGTTATTTCATATGTTGATTTATTTTGTTTCAATAATTGATAATCATTTACATCAATTGTTATATTTATTTCATCTTTATTAAGATACTCTATATTATATAGATTGATTTTATTTTTAGAGAGTTTATTTATAAAACTTTTTACATTTTTACCTTTTATTTTTAGTATCATTAAATTTTTCATTTTAATTCCACGCTTCTTATTTTGCCTTCTATTAAAAGTTCGTCACTAAGTAATTTAGTTACAACTAAATTAGTACCTTTTACATCAATAAAACCATTATTATATTTTATTATTACAAGATTATCATCAAAGTGATTTATACTTATGTAATTTATAATATTAACTCTTTTTTCATAAACATTTATCTTTAAATTATCTTCTAATAAATAACTTCTAAAGTCTTTTACTATACTCATAATTCACCTCATATTTAATTTTATTAACTTTAGTTTAATAAAAGAATAAATTATAGTTATTTTTATGTTATAATTGTTTTGAGGTAACTATTATGAATGAAGAATTAGATAAAATATTAAAAGAAAATGAAGAATTAAAAAAAGAAAATGCTTTATTAAAAGAAAAATTAAAAAGTTTACAAATTAATTTAGAATTTGATTCCTTAACTGGGGTATATAATAAAAAAACTTTTAAAGATTTGGTTACTAATTATAATGATTTAGGTGTTTTAGTTATTATTGATATTAATAATTTCAAGTCAATTAACGATACATATGGGCATTTATTAGGTGATGAAATATTAAAAAGTCTTGGTAACGTGTTAAATAAAGCCGTAAGAAAAAGTGATTTTGTTGGAAGATTTGGTGGCGATGAATTTTTAATATTTTTTAAAGGGATTAATTTATCTAAAGCTAATATAATAATGGAGCGATTAAATAAAAATGTTAATAAAATAAATATTCAAGATGATTATTATTTATCAATAAGTTACGGTTTAACTGAATATGATAATGCTATTTCTTATAATGACAATTTAAAAGTAGCCGATAATTATTTATACATGAACAAAAAAAGAACTGATTTGAAATAAAATTTTTCAATTAGTTCTTTTTATCTTTGTTCTGTTAAAGAAATTAGTTTAAAAAAATCATATATTTTATTTAATACTTCAAAATTATCATTAATGCTTTGTTTTATTTCTTCATATATTTTGTTCTTATTATCTTCAAACTTATCAAAACAATCATAATATATATATTTTAGTTTCATAACATCATTTTTATTATATAAATCATCTATTTTATCGACTATATAATTATATGCTTCTGTTTCTTTTCTTGTTTTAAACTGGCAAATATTAGCTTCTCCAAATATTTGATAATTAAAATCTATTTCATTTAATCTATTACTTAGTTCTAATACTTCATCGTCTTCTTCTATTTGCAAAAAGCTTTTGTATTTGTTAATACCATCCTTTGTAAACTTTATACAAATATTTATATAACCATTAGTAAAAATAGCTATTAAATTTGAATCAGATTTTGAATAAAATTCTGTTTTATTTTTTATGTATTTTAATAAGTCTTCACTTACTTTTACTTTTTTATTAATTAAATCATTTAATACTTGTGAATCGGTTTTAATTATTATTACCTTTTTTAGATGAGTTATGTCATCTATTTTATTCCATTCAAAGAAATCATATGGAATATCATTAAAATTAGCTATAACATCATAAATGTAATTCATATTTTTTTCCTCCTGGTATAAAAATTGAAAGAAAGATTAGTATTATACCAATAAAAGCATATAGGCACTCTACTCTTCCAAATATAAAATGTACATAATCTAGGAAATTATACCCAAGTGATAATAAATTAAGATAACTTACAATATAAACAAAACCAATTATTGATAAACCAAAACCTATTAAAAAAAATAAAATTCTAGTTAACATATTATCACCTAATATAATTTTATTTTAAAACTTAAATTTTTATTTACTATTTTTTTTATAAAGCGTATAATTAAATAGGTGATTTTATGATTATAGATTTAATTAAGTACATTTTTTTAGGAATGATTCAAGGATTTACTGAACCAATACCAGTAAGTTCTAGTGGTCATTTACTTATTTTTCAAAAATTAATCGGAAGTACTAATATTGATTATCAAACTCTTTCAATTATAACTAACTTTGGTAGTTTGATTGCAATTGTTATTATTTTTTGGAATGATATTAAAGAATTATTTATTGGCTTTTTTGGATATTTATCTAAGAAAGAAAAAAAGTATTATGATAGTTATAAGTATGCTTGGATGGTAGTAGTAGCGACTATTCCTGCTGGTATTATGGGTCTTATTGTTACTAAATTAGGATTATTTGATTTTTTAGAAGACAATACTAAATTTGTTGGCACTACTTTATTAGTTACTGCACTATTCTTATTTCTAATTAGAAATATAAAAGGTGCTAAAAGTGACAATGAAATAACTTTTAAAGATGCGATTATTATTGGTTTATTTCAAGTAGTTGCGCTAATTCCTGGTATTAGTAGAAGTGGCTCTACTATTGTTGGTGGAATGAAACAAAATTTAAAAAGAGATACTGCTTTTAAATTTTCATTTATATTATATATTCCTATTTCTTTAGCTACTATGGTTCTTGGTATTAAAGATTTGATTGAATTAAGTCCTAGTTTTGAAACATTAATTTGTTATTTTGCTTCTTTTCTATCAGCTTTAATTGTTACATATTTTAGTGCTAAATGGTTTAAAGATATTATGAAAAAAGGAAAGCTTATATACTTTGTATATTACTGTCTAATAGTTGGTACATTAATAATATTGTTTATTTAAAAATGAGTGGTTTTAAAAGCCACTCATTTTATTAATATATTTAACATAAATAATATACTTGTTATTGATACTATGATTGTTACTAGTGAAATAAAGACTACATTAACAAAACCATCATCAAAATTATAGTTTAATAAGTTATGACCATTACTTAATGTTTTAGTTTTATTGTTGGTTTGTCCTGAATCTTTTGCTTTCAAATATGTTTCTTTCATTTCTAATAATTCATTAATTCGTTTTTGACTTTCACTTAAATTGTCAGCCTTATTAGGATAATCATAATTAGAATTATTTTCTTTTATTCTTTTATATGTATCTTGTCTTGTATTTTCACCTATATACCATTTTTTAAATTCTTCAAATGGTGTTTTAATTATGACTGTATCATTATATTCAATTTTATTACCATCTAATATTTGTCTAACTACAGAAATATCGGCGTTTATTATTGATTTTAATTTATATCTACTTATTTCATCTGAAATATCTTCAAAATAGTTTTTAGCAAAAACCCTAATAACACCTACATTAGATGTTTTTGAATACTCTTCTAATTTACCTTTTATGTCATTATCTAAAACTATTTCAATACTGGGATTAAATCTAAGCTTAGGTATTATCAAATAGAAAGCTTTATTGACTGCATATATGTAACTATCTTCAGTTTCTTTATATAATTTACATTCCATACTATCACCTAATCTCTAGTTAATGTTCCATTACCTTTAGAATATTTTATAGTTGTCTTTTTTTCACTATAACTAGCAGTAATTGTAATTACCTTTCCGCTTTCTTTTGATTCGTTCGCAATTATTGCACTATTTTTATCAGAACTTATCAAAACATAATCATCATTTCTAAATTCTGACAAATAATCAATTACTTCTTCTTGTGACAAGTCACTATAAACTAATTCTACATACATACCTTTACTATCTGTTCCAGTAGTTGTTTTAATTATTTTCTTATTTCCAATCAATTTATATACGGAAGGTATATTATCATTATTTATTTCTATATATTCTTTATCAGAATAGTCAATTTTATTGCTCTTTTTTATATATGTATTTAATCCAAATAAAACTATAGTAATTACTGCCATTACTATTAATACTTTTACACTTTTATCCATTTTCTTCATATAAACCACCTATCTTCTTCAATTATATAAAAAAAATAATACTTTTTCAAGTACTATCTTTAATTAAGATATTCTTTTCCACATATATACTGTTATGTAAGGTTGTAAATTATTATGGGCACTAGATCCACCTACATTGTACGTGTTTAAATATGTACTTGGTCCATTTCCAACTCCATCGTATTTAATATAATAATTATTTACA
>JALELF010000032.1 GCA_022771715.1 Bacillota bacterium | reverse complement strand
GTTATTGTATAGTTTATAACATTCCAACTCGCACTTATAGTTACATTACTACTTCCCATTGTAAATGTACTACCATTTATTCCTTCACCAGTCCATCCATTAAATGTATAACCATTTTTAGTTGGTTCCGTTAATATTAATGTTGTTCCTTCTAACATATAATGGGTTAAACTTTGACTACTACTTCCGCCATTTAAATTAATTGTAAGTGTATATAATTGTTTATATATAGCTTTTACAGTTACTTCTTCTGTTCCTACTTTTAATTTATTTCCTATTATTTCACTATCACTACCACTTACTATTATCCATTTATCAAATACATACCCTTCTTTTGTAGGCTCACTTAATTCATAATATCCTCCAGAATTCGCCTGAACTACTTTTGTACTAGCGCTTCCTTCATACAATCCGCCATCTGGATTTATTATTACACTAACACTAGTCGCTAACCAATCAGCTTTTAATATTGTTGTTAATAAGCCATCATTTTCATCTAATGCTATATCTGTTTGCCATCCTTTAAATTCATAGCCAGTTCTGATTGGATTATCTATATACATATTTTGTGGAAACGCTTCTACTTCTTCAGTTATTGATGAACTAGAATTTTTATAGATTCCGCCATTAGGATTAATTGTTATATTATATTTTGAAAAAGTATATTCTGTGCTTGTATTATCACATATATCAGTAATAACTAGTTCTGTTATTTCACCATTAGCACAATATTTTCCATTTGTTACATTAACTGCTATATATTTATCATTTTTATATCTAAAACTACCACCCGTAAATTTATTATGTTCCAAAGATGAATCAGTTGCTAAAAGCATCTTTATTTTTTCACCAGAAAATAGCTTATTTTGTTCAATAAGCATAAAATTATTAATACCATTTTCTACTTCTCTTCTAAAAGATTCTTTCTTGATATTATCAATTACACCAACTACTAGGGGTTTAACAAGTACCGCTATTATCGCAACTAATACAATCGCCGCAATTAATTCTATTAAAGTTAAGCCTTTATTATCATTATAAAGGTTGCTTGTTTTGCCTCCCTCCATATTACTATTTGTTAACATAAATTCACTCCTATTCTTCATTCATTATACAAAAAAAATAGTACTTTTTCAAGTACTATTTTAAGCGTTTATACCTTTAACAGCTTTTTCTTCAGGACCATCATCTTCATACCATTTCTTTTTATTAGGATTTTTTATTTCTTTTTTTGTGATTTTTAGCCATACAAGCGGAGCTAAAAATAAAGATGATAAAGTTCCTGAAATAAGACCTATTAACATAGCTATATTAAAATTAATAATTTCTTTTGAGCCAAATAAAATTAAAGTAATTACTGGTATCATTGTAGTTATTGTCGTTATAACACTTCTAGAAACTGTTTCTTTTAGCGAAGTATTTACTACATTTTCGACAATTCTATCAGTTAATTTTTTATCTTCTTTTTCTTTTAAGTGTTCTCTAACTCTATCAAAAATAACAATTGTATCATTAATAGAATAACCAATAATTGATAATACTGCCACTACAGATATAGTTGTAACTTCTATTTTAAACAAACTAAATATAGCAATCATACTAAATACATCCAAGAATAAAGCCGCAATACCACTAATAGCATAACTAAATTTAAATCTAATTGACACATATATAACAATACCTATAATAGCAAATAGTAATGATTTAAAAGCATTCATAATTAAATCTCTTTTTACTAAATTAGAAATAACACCTATTTCAGTATTAGCATCATATTTTTCAGTAAAATACTTTTCAACTTTAGCTACTTCTTCATGATCTAATATATTGCTGATTTTAACAATATAGTTTTTATCTGCTAGTTTTTCATTATCAATTAATTCATAATTCAATTCATTTAAATCATTTTCTATATTTTCTAAAGTTATTTCATTATTTGCTTTGATAGAAATACTAGTTCCACCCTTAAAGTCTAAACCTAAATTAAACTTAAATACACAAAGTGAAATTATTCCTATAACGATAAATGCATAAACACAATACATATATTTCTTGCCAAACTTAATATAATCAAATTCTTTAGTTTTTTTATCATTTTTATAGCCAACAAATAAATTTAATTTATTATCAAAAACATGAGTTTCTACAAACATATTCATTATCCATCTTGTAATACCAAGCATAACAATTAATGTTACAAAAATACTGATAATTAACATAGTAGCAAAACCTTTAATACTGCTCTCGCCTAAAATAAATAAAATAACAGCAACCAATAATGTTGTAATGTTAGCATCAATTATTGTTAATAATGAACTTTTATTACCTTTTTTAACAGAGTTTTTTAATGAACTACCCTTACTTAATTCATCTTTGATACGTGCAAAATTAATAACACATGTGTCAACGGCCATACCAATACCTATTACTAAAGCTGCAATACCAGGAAGTGTTAGAACGCCACCTATTAAGTAAAAAAGTAAGAATGTTAAATAAGTATATATCATAATTCCTAAACTACAAATCATACCAGCAAAACGGTATAAAATAAATAATAGAACAATAATTAAACTAATTCCAATAACACCTGCTATTAAAGTTTTATTTAAAGAATCTTCGCCAAATTCGGCGCCAACTGTTTTAGATGAAATCTCTTCTAGTTTAGTAGGTAAACTACCTGAATTTATCAAATCAACCAAATTTTTTACTTCTTTTTCTGTAAAATTACCTTGAATTATTACATCACTTGAAAAGCCTTGTGAAACAGTAGCGGCACTTAAACAGTTAGATTCGTCACTACCACATTTATACATTTCGTTAGAATATGAATTACCTTCTTCATAATCTAGCCATATAACAATTACATTATCTTTTTCTTTGCTTATCTCACTTGTTACATCATAAAACTTATCATGATTTTTTACTCCTAAAGATACGGCTGGTCTACCATTTTGATCAGTAGTAACTCTTGCACCACCGCTTTTTAAAACATCACTATTCATTAATAAATTATCATTTACATCTCTAAAAGTTAAATTAGCTTGTTTTCCTAAAATAGAACGAGCAGTTTCTTTATCAGTAACTCCAGCAAGACCAACTCTAATTCTATCATTACCTTCAACTGATATATTAGGTTCAGATACGCCTAAAACATCTATTCTTCTACTAATTGTCTTATAAGTTGCGGTCAGCATGTCTTCTGTTAATTCACCATCTAATGGGCTTACCTTATATAGAACTTCAAATCCACCTTGTAAATCAAGACCAAATTTAATGTTATTTAAGATTGGCGCTATAGTAAAAATCATGATTAAGAATAAAGCGACACATAAAAAAACATTAATTATTAATTTCTTCTTTTTCATTTTCTCCTCCATCAAAATACACAGTTCTTTCTTTCATATTAAGTTTTGTTTTTAAATAATTATCTATTAAAATATCATCACAATTTAATATATCATTTACCATTTCTGATAAAGATAAATCCAAAGTTTTTTTCCATTTTACTTCCTTTAGATAATTCCAAATATCTTCTTCTTCAATATATGGATATAAACCCCTATTCATTTCTTCTTTTTTTGTAATAAGTGCTGGTTTTATTCTTCTATATAATTCTTCTAAAGAGTTAAAATTAATGTCCATTATTATATCCTCCACATAACTTGTACAAATAAATTTATGATTTGCTACATATATATTATATATGATTACAAAATATTTTTAAAGGAGAATTTATGAAAAAAAGTAAATTTATCAAATCAACTGTTATTCTTCTACTAGGTGGTTTAATCACTAAACTTCTTGGAATGGTTATTAGAATTGTTATGAGCCGTAATTTAGGTAGTGTTGGTATGGGAATTTATATGATGATTATGCCAACTTTTTCTACGTTTATTGCATTATCACAATTTGGATTTCCAGTTGCAATATCTAAATTAGTAGCTGAAAACAAATATAATAATAAAAATATGGTCTTTTCTTCATTAATAATAGCTTTATTTATAAATATTTTAATTATATTTTTATTAACTTTTTCTAGTCATTTTGTTGCAAATAATTTACTTCACGAAAGTAGAACTTATTATGGTTTAATAGCTATTAGTTTTGTTTTACCATTTATAAGTGTTTCCTCTATTTTAAGAGGTTACTTTTTTGGCAAAGAAAAAATGTTACCGCATGTATTATCAAATGCTATTGAAGATATAACTAGATTAATATTGCTTTCTTTATTTATCCCTTTGTTTTTATTAAAAGGAATAGAATTTGCGGTTATGTTTACTGTACTATCTAATATTGCTAGTGAATTAGTATCAATTTTAGTGTTTTTCTTCTTCTTGCCCAAAAACTTTAAAATCAATAAAAACGATTTTATTATTAATAAAAACATAAAAAAGGTTTTAAAAATTAGTATTCCTACTACAATGAGTCGTTTAATTGGTTCGTTTGGTTATTTCTTAGAGCCCATTATTATCACATCTACTTTATTAAAAATTGGTTATTCTAGTGATTTTATTGTAAGCGAATATGGAATTATCACTGGTTATATTATGCCTTTAATATTACTTCCATCATTTTTTACTAACGCTATTAGTCAAGCTCTAATTCCTACTATAAGTTATTCATACAGCAATAATCATAAAACGTATGTTAAAAATAAAATAAAACAAGCTATTTTTATCTCTTTACTTATAGGTATTCCTGTAACAATTGTATTTACATTTTTTCCAGAAATTCCTTTAAAAATAATATATAATACAAATCTTGGAATAAATTATTTAAAAGTAATTGCTCCTATTTCATTATTATTTTATATTCAATCACCTCTATCTAGTTCTTTACAAGCAATGGGGAAAGCTAAAGAAGCAATGCATGGAACATTTTTATCTATGATAATCAGAGTTAGTATTTTGTTTATTTTTTCACATTTAAAAATTGGTTTATGGTCTTTAATTATTGCGACCGGTTGTAATATGGTATTTACAACTCTATATGATTTAAAACACATAAAAAAGGAGCTAAGATAAATCTTAACTCTTTTAAACTTCTTCAAATTGTGAATTATAAAGATTAGCATAAAAACCATTTTTACTTAATAGTTCTGCATGGTTACCAACTTCTACTATATCTCCATCTTTCATAACTAATATCAAATCAGCATTTTTAATAGTAGAAAGTCTATGTGCAATTATAAAACTAGTACGATTTTTCATAAGTTCATCCATTGCTTTTTGAATAAGCACTTCTGTGCTTGTATCTACACTCCTAGTTGCTTCATCTAAAATTAATATTTTAGGATCATTAATTATTACACGAGCTATTGTTAATAATTGCTTTTGCCCTGCTGAAATACTACTATCTTCTTCATTTAAAACCATATCATAACCATCAGGTAACGTTCTTATAAAATGGTCGACATGAGCTTCAATTGCAGCGTCCGTTACTTCTTCATCAGTCGCATCTATTTTTCCATACTTTATATTTTCTTTTATAGTATCACTGTATAACCAAGTGTCTTGTAAAACCATCCCAAATAAACTTCTTAAATCATCTCTTCTAAAATCTCTTATATCGTGGTTGTCTATTTTAATTGAGCCATCTAATACATCATAAAAACGCATTAAAAGTTTAACCATTGTAGTTTTACCTGCACCAGTAGGTCCGACAATAGCTATTTTTTGACCTTCTTTTACTTTAGCATTAAAGTCATGAATAACTATTTGATTAGGATTATAACCAAACTTAACATGATCAAATGTAATATCACATTTTAATTTACTTACATCCATTTTTTTACCAGTTTCTTTTTCTTCTTCAATGTCTAAGAATTCAAAAACTCTTTCGCTAGCTGCCGCTAATGACTGAAGTAAACTCATAATTTGTGCTAATTGAGATAAAGGATTCATAAAGTTTCTAGCATATTGCGTAAATGATAAAATATCACCTACTTCTATTTTACTTTTAATAACTAAATAACCACCTAAAATTGAGATAATAACATATGATAAATTACCAATAAAGTCCATTAATGGATGCATTAATCTTGATAAAAATTGACTTTTCCAAGCTGTTTCATATAGTTTATCATTCTTTTTACTGAATGATTCTATAACATTTTCTTCGTTGTTAAATAATTTTACTATATTAATACCACTATATATTTCTTCTACTTCACCATTTATATTTCCTAAGTATTCTTGTTGTTTAGCAAAGTATTTCTGACTTTTTTTGATTATAAATGACATAAATACAATTGATGTAGGTATTACTAAAATAGTTACTAAAGTCATAAGTGGACTAATTGATAACATCATTATTAATACACCAATAATCATTACAATTGAAGATACTATTTGCGATGCTGATTGATCTAAACTTTCACTAATTGTGTCTACATCGTTTGTTACTCTTGATAAAATCTCACCAGTTGTTTTTGATTCATAATATTTAAGAGGAATCTTATGAAATTTTCTTGATATTTCTTCTCTTAAGTCATAAGTAATTTTTTGACTTACACCAGACATTATAAAGCCCTGAATATAAGAAAATAACATACTAATTAAATAAAGAATAAGAAGTGTTAATAAAATACCTGCAATTTTAGAAAAGTCTATACCAGATGATGTGCCCATTACTTTTCCAACTAAGCCTTTATATATTTCTGTAGTAGCTTTACCTAAAATTTTAGGACCAATTATTGAAAATATGGCACTTCCTATAGAAAATATAGTTACTATTATTAAACTTATTTTATGCTTAGTTAAATATCCAAAAATTCTTTTAATTGAACCTTTAAAGTCTTTAGCTTTTTCTAAACTATTTTCTCTTGGCCTAGGCATTTTCTAACTCCTCCTTTGATAATTGACTTGTTGCGATTTCCTTGTATATACTACATTTTTTCATTAATTCTTTATGTGAGCCAATACCTACTATTTTACCTTCATCTAAAACAATGATTTGATCAGCATTTAAAATGGTACTTATTCTTTGCGCTACTATTAATATAGTAGAATCTTTTGTTTCTTTAAAAAGTGCTTTTCTTAAATTAGCATCTGTTTTAAAGTCAAGTGCTGAAAATGAGTCATCAAATATATATATTTCTGGATTAGTAGTAATTGCTCGTGCTATTGAAAGTCTTTGCTTTTGACCACCACTTACATTAGTACCACCTTGAGCTATCTTATAATTATAGCCGTCTTTCTTCTCTAATATGAAACTAGTTGCTTGAGCTATTCTTGCACTACGTTCTATTTCTTCTAAAATAGCGTCTTTTTTACCATAGCATATATTAGATTTTATTGTTCCAGAGAATAGTACACCTTTTTGAGGAACAAAGCCAATTTTTGAATGTAAATCTTTTTGTGTTACATCTTTTACATTAATACCATCTACCAAAATTTCTCCTTTAGTTGCGTCAAATAATCTAGGTATTAAATTTATTAGTGTCGACTTACCAGAACCAGTAGAGCCTATAAAAGCAGTGATTTTACCAGGTTCTGCTTTAAAAGTTATGTCAGTAAGAACATCTTCATCAGAGTCTGGATATCTAAATGAAACATTTTTAAATTCTATTAATCCCTTTATTCTTTTACTAAAAGTTTTAGGATTTACTGGATCTTTAATTACAGGGTCACACTTTAATACTTCATTTATTCTACCAATTGATACACCAGCTCTTGGCATCATAATAGAAAACATTGAAACCATTAAAAATGCGCCAATAATTTGCATAGTGTATTGAATAAAGGCAAGCATATCTCCTACTTGCATAACTCCGTCATTTATAGAATGTGAACCTTTCCATACAATCAAAATACAAATAGAATTCATTACAAACATCATAGAAGGCATCATAATAGACATTGCTCTATCTACAAATAAAGTAGTTTTCTTTAAATTGTTATTAGCTTTTCTAAATCTTTCTTCCTCTTTCTTTTGATTACTGAAAGCTCTGATAACAGGGATACCAGTTATTATTTCTCTAGTTACTAAATTTAATTTATCGATTAATTTTTGAACTATTTTAAATTTAGGCATAACAAGTGCGAATAATAGAATAATTATTCCTAAAATTACCATAATAGCTAAAGCTAGAATCCAAGCCATGGTAGTGTTAGTATTTAATACCTTGATTACTCCTCCTATACCTACGATTGGGGCATAAAATATTACTCTAAGCATAAATACTAGGAACATTTGAACTTGTTGTATGTCATTAGTAGTTCTAGTTATTAATGATGATGTTGTAAAAGCTTTATATTCGGTTGTCGAAAAAGAAACTGCTTTTTTAAAGACATCTAATCTTAAATTTTTAGCTAAAAAAGCAGCACATTTAGCACCTAAATATCCTACACCTATACTTGCTATCATAGCAATTATTGCTACTGATAACATTTTAATACCTGACATTAATACATAATTAGTCTGTATTTTATCTGTATTTAAGCCAATTTCTTTATACTCTGTTTTTACTCTACTAATGGCAGCTTGTTCTATTATAGATTCTGGATAACTATCAAATGCTTCATTTATTTTGTTTAACATTTCCTTATTATCAGTATTTTTTATTATATCTATTACACTATATTCTTTTAGAAAATCTGGTAAATTTTCTTTAATTTTATTTTGAATTAATAAAGCTTCTTCTGTATCACTAGTAAGCATATAACTAACTAAAATAGGCTTTGTTAATATGTCATCTAGCTTATCATTATTTTTTAATATATAAAGATTTTCAGTTTTTAATAAGGGATATTTTTTTACATATTCTTCATTATCTTTAGTTATTAATTTATAAGAATCATTTAGTTTTTTTAAGTCTTCTTCATTTATAAATAATGATAATTGATCAAAAGTACTTTCTTTCATTACTTTAAATGTTGTAGAATTTATACCCCCTTGTTGAACACCTACATTTATTATATCTGATGTATAACTAGGAAGAGATAAATCACATATTGCTTGAACTATTAATAAAGTTATTATAAGTAATACACTTTTCCATGTCTTTTTTAAATATTTTAGCATTAATTTCATTATTTTCCTTCTTTCTTTTTTATACCATATTTTATTATATGTAATCTTTTTAAATAGATTTCTTTTTCATGTTTGTTGTTTATTTCTAAAAAGTAATGAGTAATTGCTCCTATCGTTGTAGAAATAGTAAACATGTAAGCATCAAATAAGTCTTCTTTGTTATTAAATTCATATAAATCTTTATTAATCAAATTAATTATTTGCTCTTTTTGATTTTCTATATTTTGCGGTTTAAATAAATTTCTTTCTGTTGAAAATCTTATTTCTTTAAAAAGATTATTTAATAATTTCTGATTTTTATCTTTTTTTATGAATAATATTATTTTGTTATATAATAATTCATTCATTTTAATAAAATCACCATTTGTTTTTTTTAGTAATTCTATCTGCATTTCTTCAAATCTATTTAGATATGTTTTTAATATGTATGTATATAAGTCATATTTATCATTAAAATACATATAAAAACTACCTCTTGGTAATTTAATTCTATTTATTATTTTGTTTATTGAAGCTTCATTATATGTATTTTCGCTAAATTCTAATATAGCTGATTCTATTAAACTGTTTTGTTTTTCTTTGGACAGTTTTAAAAATGTATCACTTGGCATTATTAACACCTCTTTTATGCACTAGTAAATTATACTATGACAAGTTGTCATATGTCAAGAAAAAAAGAATGTGATTTTACACATATCTAAATTTTCAAAATTATTTTATTTTTCATTATTCTCCTGGATGTTTTCAATCATATTGACGTTTTTAGTTCTACTTAACTTTTCATAAATAAGTAATTTCCCTTCACCTATATCATGTATTCTCTTAATTAAATAGCACACAAACAAAAACAAAAATATACTAGTAAATAAATAGATAAATTCACTCTTACTTTTTAATATTTTAATCAGAAAATTAGAATTTAAATATTTTAATAACATACTTGGTATTTTAAACACTAAAAAGTACATTAAACCATATCTAACTATAATTTGGTCTATTGAAAGCTTTTCGTCAAGTGAAACAATTTTAATCTTAAAAAACTTTTTACCAATCGTATAACCATTAGACATATAAGGATAAACAATATAATAAAGTATCATACAAATATAATAAATAATACTATATTTAATATTTATAAAACTTCTGATAAATCCAGTACAGAGAAAAGTAAAAATAAAAAATACAAAATAATCTAATAAAAAAGCAAAAAGTCTTCTAAATAAAGGAATAGTATTTCCTTCTAAATAAGCTTTATTGTCAATTTCATCACGACTAGGAAATATTTTTGAAATTAAAGAACTAAAATAAAAACCAACAAATCCTCCAAACGTATTAATAATTAAATCATCAACATCAAATAATCTGTATGATCTTGGATAGATAAAATATAATCCCGTTAATTGTGTTAATTCAAAGAATAAAGAAAGTAAAAAGGAATAAAAAATCGTTTTTTTAAAACTGCATTTAAAATAATATCTTAAATAAACGCCAAATGGTAAAAATAGAAGTGTATTATAGATTGCTTGGTAAAAAATGGGTTCTTTCAATATTAATAAATAAGTGTATGCATCACTAATATTGAAACTAGTATTTTTGATAAAATCATTTATAAAATTAAATGGCATTAATTGATATGTAGGAGTTTTTAAACTTGCTACATATTCTATGCTTGGTAAAGGCAAAATTACCAAAAAATATGCACAAATTAAGTATAAAATAAAAGAATATACAATAAGTACTCTAACTGGTGGTATTGAACCATATTTCCTATATTGATAAATCATATAAGGAAATGTAAAAAAAAGCGCAACTATTGGGAAAAATATAATACCATATAGTATAGGAACAACATAACTATTCATAACTTCACCTCACCAAAATAAAAACGCATATAATACGTTTTATTTTCTAACACCTATAATAAATAATAATAGTAAATTAGTTGTATAACTAAACTTATAACTAAACTTTGTCATAAATTCTTTAAAACCAATAACTTTATCAACTAAATTAACTAACCAACTTTCCGCATATTTAGGAACAGTTGAGCCAAACGGAAACATATGGCTTCTAATTATATCTGCTTCCATTTCACTAACACCAAAACTATTAGTAGCTGTTTTGAGTGCTAATTTAGAATGGGAAAAAGTTGATTTAACTTTATCTTTAAAACTAGCATTAGGGTCACTTATAAAAAAGTCATGAAGTAAACCACCTTTTGCTACACTTTTATAATTAAGTCTTAATGTTTTAGCTAATTTATAAGAATAATAAGATACTTTAACTGAATGCTCATATCTTGTTATTCCATGATGTTCTATGTTTTTTAATTCGTTAAATGAATCATTATATAAGACAGAACCTACTAGATTAATATAATCATTATCTTGTTCTATTTTATTCATTAAATATTTCACCTCAAATACACTATATTATATACAATTAACAAGCATTTAATAATTATAGTTGTATAAAATACTAATTAATTATAATATATTTTAAAAAAAAATGCAAATTGGTAAAATTGCATTTTTATTGTTATTTTATAAGCTTTTTCCTATTTACAAATATTTTTTTATTGTACTTATTACTGAACCAAAAGAAATTTCAGTAAAATTATCTTCTTTTCTTAATTTAAATTCAACAATGTTTTCACCTATTTTTTTACCTATTGTAATTCTAAAAGGTAAACCAATTAAATCTAAATCATTAAATTTAACTCCACATCTTTCATCTCTATCATCTAGTAAAGTGCTTATTCCATTTTTATTTAATTCATCATATAGTTCATTTGCTTTAGATAAAGATAATTCATCTTTTACATTAATAACCACAATTCCTACTTTAAATGGTGCAACATTAATTGGCCAAATAATTCCTTTGTCGTCATGATTTTGTTCTACAATACTAGCAATTATTCTTTCTATACCTATTCCATAACAACCCATAACAACTGGTTTTAAAGTATTATCCTTATCTAAATATTGTAATCCTAGACTTTCAGAATATTTAGTTCCTAATTTAAAAGTATTACCTACTTCGATACCTTTTTTAAATATTAAATTATGATGGCAGTTTGGACATAAATCATTTTCTTTAACATTTTTTATATCAGCATACATGTTAACATCAAAATCTTCAATATTGACATTTTTAAAATGATAATTTGTTTCATTAGCGCCAACAATAAAGTTTTTTAAATATTTTATATCATTATCAGCAATAACTTTGACATCTAAATCGATTGGACCTGCAAAACCTACATTAGCTTTAGTAATTCTAATAACATCTTCTATATCAGCCAAAACTACTTCTTTAGCGTTCAATAATTTAGATATTTTAGTTTCATTTAATTCAGAATCACCTTTTACTAAAAACGCATAAAAATCATTATCTACTTTATAAATTAAAGTTTTAACAAATTTAGAAGGATCTTCTCCTAGAAAATCACTCACTTCTTTTATAGTACCAGCATTTGGTGTATATACTTTTTCTTTTGGTAATTTTCTTTCTTTTGTTTCTATTTTATTTTCTACACACTCACTTACTTCAATATTAGATGAATAACCACAATTTTCACATATTACAAGAACATCTTCACCTACATCAGTTAAGGCTTGAAATTCTTCAGAAAGTAATCCTCCCATAGCACCTGTGTCTGCTCTAACAACTGTATATTTTAAACCGACTTCTTTGAATATTTTATGATAAGCATCAAACATTTTTTGATAAGAAACATCTAATCCTTCATTAGAAGAATCAAAACTATAAGCATCTTTCATAGTAAATTCACGAGTTCTAATAAGGCCTAATCTTGGTCTTATTTCATCTCTATATTTATTACCTATTTGATATAATGTGAAAGGCATATCTTTATATGACTTTATACCCATCATACTTGCTAAAACAAAGAATTCTTCATGAGTAGGTCCCAAAGCATAAGCTCTATCATATCTATCTTTTAAATTAAACATAGATTTTCCAAATATATCTTTACGTTTTGATTTTTCAAATACTTCAAGTGGTAACAATAATGGCATTGAAAGTTCAATCGCTGAAGCTTCATTCATATTGCGTCTTACTATTTCACTAACATTTTTTAAAACAATATCCCCTAAAGGCATTTTTATATAAATACCATTGCTTATTTTTTTTATCATGCCACTTTTAACTAATAATTTTCCACTTATAGATTCTTCATCTTTAACTTCTTCTCTAATTGTATAGAAAAAGCTATCTTTTAATTTCATAAAAATCCCTTCCTAACTGCTATATTATAACACTATTTTATATAAAACAACTATTTTTGTTTTATATTTTCTATTTTATTGATAAGTTCAGAAATAAAAACATTATCATTTAAACTATATAAATAAGATATAATTTCTTTTTTATTATAATTTTTTATTTCATTTAAGATATTATAAAATATAATATCTACGTAGTATAAAACAATATCATTTGTATTATTTTCTAAATATCTTAATTTATTGATTAAACTAAATATATCGGTGTTTAATCTTAATTCAAGTATTTTTTTTACTATATTTTTTTCATTTTTATTTAAAGAATTATATTCATTTAATAATTCAAGATCACTTTTTGTGCTACCGTCTAGATTATATTCCAAGCAAAAAAGTGGATTTCTTTTAATGATACTCGGTTTTTCTTTGACTATTTTTTCAAATAGAATGTCTATTTCATCACCAAAACTATAAATAGTATCAGATGAATTATTAAATTTTTCTAATAATTCGTTTTCTTTTTTTATATCATTTAATAATACTTCTTTGTAATAATCTACTTTATCAGGTATTAATTGTTCTAAATATCTAAATGTATTTATACATCCATTTAATCTAGCGTCTATTTCTTCTAAAATAAACTCATAATTTTCAAGATAATAGCCATTAATATTCCTTGCTACAATTTTTTCTTTTTGCATTTGATATTCAAAATAATTACTATTTTTTTGTTCTATTTTAGCATGCTCTATTTCATGAAATAATGTTGTAAAAACTCTTATATTCTTTGTCTTTAAAAATAATTTAATTAAAGATTTATTTATAGTTATTACTTTATTAGGGTATTCCTCATGAATACCACTTTTAAGATTCATATCAAAAGCATTTTTAATAACAATAGAGTACCCATTAATACCAAAAGTTTCTAGATAGGTATTGCCTAAACTTTTAATAGCGGCAATTATACTTTCTTCTCCTATATATTCTGAATTGTTAAAAGCCATATTTAAAACATAATTAGCAAGCGTATCATCTATAGTATTGCCAGCTATATTGTGAATACGAAAATAATTATCAAAATTAGTAAAATCACCGTTTATAAATTCGTTTCTATATTTTATAGATAATTTGTTTAATTCTATAAAATTATCATTAAATTCTTTTTCAAAATATTCTTGCATTTCTTTTATAAATGGAATATTTCTATTAAGGTTCATAATATAAATAAATAAGTCTTCACTAATCATTTGTTCAAATGAAACTTCTTTTTTATCAATTAATGTTTTATATATTTTATAGTATTCTAAAACAAAATTGTAATCATTATTTTGAAGTAATGTGCTTATGTTATTTTTTAATCTAGTTTTGTAAAATTCTATTCCATATATATTGTTTAAATTATTTGTCTTTGATAATACCATATAATACTTGCTTTGAGTATTATTTAATTTTTTACACTCACTAAAACTGTCACATATAAGATACTTATTATTTATTTTTTTTAAAACTTCTAATAAATAGTTATAACTACAAAACAAGTCTAAATCGCTTAAATCTATTTTTTTATACTTTTTAAGAAAATAATCAGTAAAATTACATTCATAAATAATTTCAGAAATTTCTTCGTAATAAGATTCTGTTAATTCAAGGATTTTAGGTAAAACTCTTATTAATAACTCACTATTATTTGCTTTAATTAAAGTAAATAGTTTTTTTATAAATGTAATAGTTTCTTCTTTACTTAAGTCATTAATGATGTTTAAAAATATATCTAGTATTTTATTCTTTTTATTTATTTCATCACTACTAGGTTCTAAAATTATATCAATTATTTCTTCCATTTTGTTTTCCTTGTTTTAATACATATTTTTTTGTTTTCAAGTTTATATTTTTAATTAATTCTTTTTTGATTGATTCTTCTTTTTCGTCCTTTGAAATACCATTTATTCTTTTATAATTAATGTAAAGTTTCATTAAAATCCACTCCTTTTAAATAGTTTTTCAAGGTCATAGTTAGAATAAAAAATAACTGTCGGCCTACCGTGTGGGCAATTAAATGGATTATCACATTTTCTTAGGTCATTAATTAAATACTCCATCTCTGTTATTGTTATATTTTCGTTAGCTTTTATTGCTAATTTGCAACTTAACATGGTTGCTATTTTTTCATTAAATTTAACTATTGAAAAATTCTTTTCTTCTCTAACTAAAACTTCTATTATTTTTTTTATAGACAATTCCTCATTATCTTTTGGTAACCATGTAGGATGTGCTTTAACTATAATGGAATTTACACCAAATTCTTCTACTTCAAATTTCATGTTTCTTAAAACATCCATATTTTCTTTTAAAATTATAAATTCATTAGTAGGTAGTTCAATGGTTAATGGAAAAAGTAAGGCAATACTTGTATTCATTTGCGGATTACCTAATTTTTCTTTGAATAATTCATAATTAACTCTTTCTTTAGCAGCGTGCTGATCTACTATGTACATACCTTGTTCGTTTTGACAAATTATATAGGTACCGTGAACTAAACCAACTGGATAAAGTTCCGGAAGTCTTTCACTTTTCTCTTTTTCTTCATAATTAAAATCATTAACAATAACTGTTTCTTCTTCATCAAATAAAGCTTCTTGTTCATTTACTCTAGATAAGTTTAATGGTTCATAATGATACTCTTTAGGTTTTTCATACGTTATTTTTTCTACATTATAATTATCAGGTTTTACATTATCTAAAACAGGAGTTACTTCTACTTCTGGAATAAGTGTTATTTTTCTAATTTTACTTTTTATTAACTCTTCTATTAATAATGACAATTCTTCTAATTTAGAAAATTTGATATCCATTTTAGTAGGATGAATGTTTACATCAACTAAGCTTGGATCAGAATTAATATTTAAAACTGTTATAGGGTATCTTGTATCTGGCTTAAAAGAATGATAACTATCATTAATTGCTCTACTTAATTCGGCATTTTTTACTACTCTGCCATTTACTATGGTTATCATATGATTTCGACTAGAACGATTAACTTCTGGAAGCGATATATATCCGCTTACTTCATAATCATCGTTAGACCCCTCTATATAAAGCATTTTTTTAGCAACATCTACGCCATATATATTTTTTATAGCTTTAAGTAAATTATTGCTGCCATCTGTCGAAGTTACGATTGTGTTATTATTTGTTAAAGTGAATTTAATATCGGGATGTGATAGTGCTAATTTGTTTATATATTCTGTTACATTAGCAAGTTCTGTGTATAAGCTCTTTAAATGTTTTAATCTGGCTGGAGTATTATAAAATAAATTGGTTACATCCATTATGGTTCCACGTCTAGCATCTCCGCTTGTAACTTCTTCTATTCTGCCACCTTTTACCTTTAATACTGTACCGATTTCACCAGTAGATGTTTTTAAATTAATTTCACTTACTGATGAGATAGCTGCTAAGGCTTCACCTCTAAAACCTAAAGTATTAATGTTAAATAAATCATGTTCATTTTTTAATTTACTAGTTGCATGTCTACTAAAAGATAATATGGCATCTTCTCTATCCATTCCTACCCCATTATCGGTTACTTTTATTTCTCTAACTCCAGAATCTATTAAATCAACTTTTATTTCCGTACTTTCAGCATCTATTGAATTTTCAACTAATTCTTTAACAACTGATGCACATCTTTCAACAACTTCTCCGGCTGCTATTTTGTTGGCTAATATTTCATCCATTACTTGTATTTTACTCATAATACCACCTTTATATATAGTATCATATTTTAATATTTATTTAAAGAAAAAACAATATATTACTATTGTCTCTTTAAAATCATAATGTATTTATTACCATACTTTTTATTTTTAATTAACTCATATTTATCATATTCTATATTACCACTATCATATTCTAGAACAATAATTCCATCATCAAAGAGTAAATCATAATTATTTATTAATTCAAGTATATTACTAAGTATTTTATCTTTGTAAGGTGGATCTAAAAATATGATGTTAAATTTAATATTGTTATTCTTGAAATATTTAAGTGCGTCTAAATAATCCATATTGTAAATATTAACTTTTTCGGTTATTTTTAAATCTCTAATGTTATCTTTTATTACTTTTATAGCTACTTTATTATTGTCAACAAAATAAGCTTCAACACTACCGTTACTTAAAGCTTCTATTCCTAAATTCCCACTACCCGCAAATAAATCTAAAATAACTGAATTTTTCAATTTGTTATTAATAGTTGCGAATAAAGACTCTTTTACTCTATCCATAGTTGGTCTTGTGCCAATAATATCAAAACCTTTAATATTTCTTCCTTTATATTTACCACTTATTACGCGCATAAAATCACCACATTAATTATATCA
>JALELF010000075.1 GCA_022771715.1 Bacillota bacterium | reverse complement strand
AGCATCAAGAAAATTAACTATTGTATTAAATAGTGATAATACTATAAGTACAACAGTAGATTATGAAATTGTAAGAAGCGAAAGCGATAAACAATTAAATAGAATAGAAGCAACATTAGAAAAAACAGAATACAAACGTGGAGAAGAAATCGAAACATTAAAGGTAATAGCTTATGATAACGATGGAACAAGCTACGATGTAACTAATGAAGCAAGTCATGATTTTGATTCAACAACTGTAGGAGATAAAACTTTAAATGTAACATATGAAGGAAAATCTGATACAGTAGATTATAAAGTTGTAAGAAATGATGAAGATAAACAAATTAAAGAATTAACAGCAGAACTTGAAAAAGATGTATATAAACGTGGTGAAGCAATGTCAAATATAGTAGTAACTAGAATTGACAATGATGGAACAAGAACAATATTAGATAGTACACAATATACATTAACAGGATTCTCAACAGAAGTAGTTGGAACTTTCACAGTAACAGTAACACATGACAATTTAACAGCAACAGATACTTATACTGTTGGAGATATAGAAATAGATATCAAAACACCAGCACTAACTGTATCTGGTAAGAATGCAGAACCAGGTCAAATAGTTGATTATGAAATATCTTTATCAACTGATATGCCTGAAGTATCACTTCCTACTTATACAATTGAAATTGGTGAAGGTATGGTATTAGAAAGCTGTCCAGCTAATGCAACATGTAATGGTAATACTATTACTTGGACTCCAACAAGTGTTGACGAAAAATTAAATTATTCTGCAAAAGTTGGTAACAACGTACCTGCAGGTAGTGTAATTAAAACAACAGTTAAAGAAAACAATAAAGTTGTAAAAGAGTTTGATACAAATATTGAAGTAACTGTAGAAGTTAGTACAAGTCAAACAACTGCTACAAGCTTAGAAGTAGTTCTTACATTAGACGTTTCAGGTAGTATGTGGGAATGTAGTAAAAGCTCTTGGTTTACCTGTGAGTCAACTAAAATAGAAGACTTAATTTCAGTAACAAAACAATTTGTAACAGATTTAAATAACAAAAATACAAATGGTTCAACAATTAATTTAACAATTATTACATTTGGTAGAAGAAAAGATAATGCATGCTTTAATAATGGAACTTGTTATGAAACATTATATACTGGCGGTTTAACAAGTACTACATTAACTGGTATTAACAACGCTATTGATACAATTGATGATAATGGTGAAAATAGAGGTGGTACTCATCTTTATGGAGCATTAAATAGTGCATTAAATATTATTAATAATTCAACATTAAATAATAAATATTTAGTAGTTCTTGGTGATGGAGAACCAACTGATGAGGATAATTATAATGTAATTAATAACTTAAAAACAACTACTGCTAATGTATTCTCAATTGGATTCAAAGTTTCTAGAGGCTCTAAAGCAGAACGAGTATTAAAGAGTGTAGTTAATAATAATGATAGTCATTATTTCAGTGCTGATAATTCATCTTCATTAGAAGAATCATTTAATACAATTCAAGAAAGTATTGATACACAAGCGGTACAAACAGTAAATGGAAATATAGAAGCTAATGCTTTAAATGCAAAATCAATAGAAATATCACATAGTGGTATGACTAAAGTAACAATTACTGATTTATCAGAAACAAATTTATCCAACTATAATATTAGTATTGTAGAAGGTAAGTTTGTATGGAATGTATCAAAATACCCTGGAAATACAAATTATAAAATGATTGTTAATTATTAATGTAAAAAAAAGTAAATCTTTGATAGATTTACTTTTTATTTGTATCAAAATATGATATTCTATAAATAGAGGTGTACTTTATGGCATATATGAAATATAAAGAATTAACAAAATATTTTAATTTTAGAAAAGAAATTGAAACAAATAATTTACCTAAGTATGTAAAAGACTATTTATTTGATGATGAAAAAGTAATAAGAGGATATGTAACTAGAAAAGATAAAGGTATATTTACTGACAAAAGAGCAATTTTATTTGATTTAAGATGGTTTGGTTTAATTAAGACTATTCATATAATACCATATAAATCAATATCAACTTTAGCAGTATCATATAGAAAAAGTAAAGTTTCACTATTCTTTTCTATGGATAGTGGTTATCCGATAAAACTTAATTTTATAAATTTGAGTCCTGAAGGAAAAATGCATATAAGAAAGTTATATGCCGAAGTTATTAATAAAGCTATACACTAGCTTTTTTTAATTTAGATGAGATTAATATAATAATAGGAATAATAAAATATGAAATAAGTGACAAAAAAGGTAATATATTGTTTGTAAATATTTGTTTATCTATATGATTATTAAAAATCATTTCAGATAATATAGTGGCACTAATAACTAAAACAAAGTTAAGAAAAATATTAACTTTTTTATTTATTTTAATCATGTTATTTAAAATAGTATTTATAAAGTAAGAAGCAATAACAGAGAACCCCACAATATATAAAATCCATCTAATAGAAATTATACTTTCAATTCTATCAATAAATCCAAATAAAGAAATATTTTTAAGTAATTGATAAGCAGTATATTGAAATAATTCACTAAGTTTAGGACCAAATATACCAATAGTTAGTAATATAATAAAAAACATTATGCTACCTCCAAGAAAATAAGATTTAAGAATGGTTTTAGTCAATTTATTAGAATTTTCTATACTATTTTTAGGAAAAATTGTTATAAAAAATAAAGGAAATATATTATAACAAATAGTTTTAAAACCCGCTATTAATGGATTACTTAATCCATTTTCAAAGAATGGTTTTAAATTATCCATTTTAAACTGATTAATAAGGCCAATAGAACCAAAAATATATAAAGATAGGCCGATAATAAATAAAACAAATAAAGTTCTTAAAATGGTATAAATATCATTATTTAATAGGTATATTATACAAGTAGCACCACAAAATCCAATAAGCAGAGTAGGTGTTCTATGCAGATACTGTGACCCAATAAAATTATTAGTTGTCCAATAAATAGAAATAAGAAATATAAATGTACTAATCATTAATAATATATTAATAAAATTTCCAAATACTTTTCCAAAAATATAAACATTTTTTTGAGCTATATTTAAATCAGGTTTAAAATCCATTATTTTAATAAAAATAAATATAGGAATCAAACCAACAATGAAAGCAAGCAAAACAGAGAACCAAGCGTCTTGCTTAGCCATATTGATAATGGTACCTGAAGTTGTTCCTAAATAATTAGCAAGTACTACCAAATAAACTACACTACCAATTTGTGATAGTTTTATTTTCATTTAAATTCCTCCAATGACTGTTTTAAAGCACCAGTACCCTTTATTTTAACTGTAATTTTAGAGTCAATATTTAAATTACTAAATTCATTATCCCAATTATCTTTTAAGTCTTTCCATTTTTTGGGATAATTTTTATAAATCATTCTACCAAATCCAAATATATCAGTTTTATTTTCTTTAGCTAAATTTATGGCTTTTTCGATATATTCTTTTATTATTTTTTCGCCATCGCTAGCTATTTTTTTTATGCTTTCATCGTTTTGTAAATCAATTTTGCAATTTACCTCATTTATTACAGCTTTAACAGAAATGTCTAAGTTAATATTAAATTTATTGTCTTTAAAATCTAAATTAGTTTTAGTTTCAGAGTTCTCTGTATTTAAAATTATATAGTTATCTTCACAAGGAATAGGTATAATTAATTCATTTATTTTGTTTTTGATAAAATTTATTCCAATTGTCTCTTCATTATTTGAAATTTTTAATAATTTATCATCTTTAAATATACCAATATTACTTGTTTTAAGAGTTGCTGCTAAATATGTTTGATTTAAAGATTCTGTTTTTCCTCCTTCTTCTATATCACCAAGTATTTTGACACTACTTAAGATAGGCTCTATTCCATCTTCTAGGATAATGGAAACGAAATCATTATATTCAACAATGATTGCTTTTGATTGATATATTGAAGATGTTTTAACATTAGAAAGCATACTAGTTGAAGGAAAAGATTCAATGGGTGATAATATTTTAAGAGTGTTTTCTGCTTTTTCATTATCAGTTATATATAAAGCAAATTTATTTCTAGATTCAGGATACCTTAAAAGAAAATCTAAAATGTTTTGGACTCCTTTTTTGGCAAGTTCATCACTTATAATTATTGTTTTTAAATGTGTTACATATGGTTCATGTGGAATAGTAGTAATTAGGTCATCAACAGCTTCACTTATGGATTTACCCATACCATTATATATTACTGATTGAGCTTCGCCTTTTTCAGAGCTAGCTTCGTTTTTTTTAGCATTCGCTATTAGGTAACTAACTTTATATAAATCGTCTTCTAAGTCAAAAGCCATAGCTGTACAAATACTTAAATTTTCAAGTTCATTGTAGTTATAACATCCACATAAGATAAATGGAATCAATAAAATTAAAAATATTTTAATTTTCATTATTGCCTCCTAATTTAGTTTGATTTTTTTGTGCCAAATAACTTGGCCTTTTGAATATTTTATCGCGCTTTACCCTAATAAAATTGTCTTTTTGATCTCTTTTACTAAAAGGTGATAATGGTGACAAATAAGGTACTCCCATACTCTCAATACTAGCAAGTTTAGTGATAAACATAATTCCGACTATAGCAATCCCAATAAGGCCAATTATAGCTGAACCAATTAAAAATAAAAGTCTCCACCATCTAATTGCGTCAACAAAATCGATGTCAGAAAAAAGTAAGCCACTAACAGAAGTTATTGCAATAATTATTACAACAATAGGGGAAACAATACCTGCTGATACCGCAGCATCACCTAAAACTAAAGCACCAACAATTCCAATAGAAGAACCCATTAAATTAGGCATTCTAATATCACTTTCACGAAGTATTTCAAAAGTAGTTAATAGTAGTAATACTGAAACTACTGATGGAAAAGGTACACCTTGTCTTTGAATAGCGAGTGACATTAGAAGTTTATCTGGAATTATTTCGGCATTATAAGTCATTATAGTAATATAAATAGCTGGTGTAAGAATTGTTATAAAGAAAGATAATATTCTAAGAATTCTAGTGAAGCTGGCGTTTAGTGGCTTTTCATAATTGTCTTCTGGGCTTTTCAAAAAGTCAAAAAATAAGCCAGGAATTATTAAGACAAAAGGAGAATTTTCTACCATAATTATTGTTTTTCCATTCAGCAGTGCTTGACAGGATAAATCAGGCCTTTCCGTACTTAATACTCTTGGAAAAGCAATACCACTCTTTTTTATGATAAATTCTCTGATGTAGGAACTATCTAAAATACCATCAATATCAATACTTTCTAGTTTTTTTTGAATTTTATTTACTTTATTTAGATCAACAACATTATTTAAATAGATTATTGATACTTTGGTATTAGTTCTTCTTCCCACAATTACTTCATTAATTTTTAGATTATCATCCTTTATTCTTTTCCTAATTAAACCTAAATTGGTCATATAATTTTCTGTAAAACAATCTTTTGGGCCTCTTACAATAGAGTCAGTAGTAGGTTCTGATATACTTCTATCTAAGCTTGCTTTGGTTTCAATTGCAATAACTTCACTAAAATTATCAATAAATATACATGTAAAACCACTAGATAGGTGTAAAAATACATCTTTATAAGTAGTTATTACTTTCAAACTACTATTTGGAATAGTGTTTTTAAGTATTTTAAAGAGATTAGAAAAAATATTTACATTATCGTTTTTGACATCATAACTGATACTTTTCATAAAAAAATTACTTATTTTATCATCACTGCTGGTACTTTCATAAAAAATATACATTAATTCTTTAGAACCTATTTTGATTTTTCTGATGTTCAAATCAGCGCTTGTTTTTTTATATTCATTAAATTTTTCTTCATTATATTTTAAACTTTTATCTATTTTCATATATAATCCCTCGTAATTATTATGATATTTATAAATTTTATTATGCTTTTAATGATTATAAATGTAATAATTTGCAAAAAAAAATATATATGTTATAATATAAGGCACAAATGAGGTGAAATTATGTATATTAGTAGAGAGCTTATTTTGGGTTTAGCTTTAGAAAGTAGAAGAAATAGTTTTAATAATGAAGAAATAGAAATGATTAGAATACTTATTAGCAAAATTATTTCAAGCATTAGAAACGGATTTGAAATATATACTAGTGACTTAAGTAGTGAATTAGAGTCTTTTTGGAAAGATTATTATTTTATAGAGAATGGTTATTATAAAATAAAAGATATTTCTGACAAAAGTATTTTACATATATCAGCTTTTAATACTTTTAGAAGTATATTAGAATTGAACCAATTTTCTAGTCAACAAATAGATAACATAGTTATTGCTCTAAAATGTGAAATGCCTAAAATGTTTGCAGAAAAACAACTAATTAAAAAAAATGAAAACGTTTTCTAATTTTTAGAAACGTTTTTTAGTAAATTCAGTTTATAAATTAAAGTATATTATCTATTAGCAAATGTGATAACAAGGAATATCTTGAATAATTTTAAATATATTATTTGAAAGAGAAATAGTGTAATTGAAGGACAAAATCATACATTTAACTTTAGAATCTGATTATGATGGTATAACAAATGGATTTGTTTTAAAATAAAAGAACAAATATTTTTGCTAAAAAATAGATTATTTTTTATTTAGTTATTATATTTCGCATATTTTACCATAAAATATAAGTGAAGCGTTCGTTGAATTTGTCTGACAAAAGTGTCAGTAAAATTCAATGAAAGGAATAATTGTTATGATAGAAATTAAAAGAAATCAATACTTAAATGAATTGATAACGGCTCGTGAAAATAAACTAATTAAAGTTGTTACTGGAATTAGAAGATGTGGAAAATCATATAATGGAAAACATTATTTTTAATGAACTGCTTGTAAGGGGATATAATGTTGATGTTGGAGTGGTGGAATCAAGAAATCATAGTGGTAGAATATATTATGAAATAGACTTTATTTGCAATATGTCAAGTAATAGATATTATATACAGTCAGCTTTGAATATTGATTCTCCAGAAAAGAATTACCAAGAGTCAAGACCACTTAATTGTATAGGTGATAATTTTAAAAAAATTATAGTGGTAAAAGACGACATTACTCCTTGGCACAATGATGCTGGTATATTAATTATAGGCATAAAAGATTTTTTACTAAATAAAAATAGTTTTGATTTATAATTTATATCGGTTGAAGATAGTTTACTTTAGAAATTTTGTGATAATAAAAAATGCTAAAAAAATGAAAACGTTTTCTAATTTTTAGAAACGTTTTTTAGTAAATTCAGTTTATAAATTTAAAGTATCGTATAAATATATTATCTAATATTTTATTTCCAAAACTTGTCAAATTTTGTATGTTTTGGAAATTTATTTCCAAAACTTGACTTTTGATTGAAATTGACGTATACTTTTAACAGAGGTGAAAGATATGATAGAAAGAACTGAATATCTTGAAGAATTAAAACGATGGAAAGACAAAGATTTAATTAAAGTTGTTACTGGAATTAGAAGATGTGGAAAATCTACACTATTTGAATTATTCATCAATTATTTGAAAGAAAATAATGTAGCAGAAGAACAAATCATACATTTGAATTTAGAAGATGCTGATTATGATTTTAAGAGTTACAAAGAATTATATGATTATGTAAATAAAAAATTAGATTCAAAAAAACAATATTATGTATTTTTAGATGAAGTCCAAAATGTCTTGGAATTTCAAAAAGCGGTGGATAGTCTATATATAAAAAAAAATGTTGATGTATATATAACTGGTTCAAATGGTTATCTTTTATCAGGAGAATTAGCAACATTATTGTCAGGTAGATATGTGGAAATAAAAATGTTGCCATTATCATTTAAAGAATATATATCAGCATTTGATAGCAAAGATTATCAGCAATTATTTTTAAATTATATGAAGAATGGTGGCATGCCAGGAAATATAAGTATATTAAAGACTAATCCAAATGATATTGATAAATATTTAGATGGAATATTTTCTACGATAGTATATAAAGATATAATGATTAGAAATAATATATCTGATAAAATGTTACTTGAATGTGTACTTAAATTTATATTTGATAGTATAGGAAGTCCTATATCAACGAAAAAAATAAGTGACACATTGACAAGCAAAGGAATGATGACAAGCAATCATACTGTTGAAAATTATATAACTGCATTTCTAGAGAGCTTCCTAATATACAAGGCAGAAAGATTTGATGTCAAAGGAAAAAATTTGTTAGTAAGGGATTATAAATATTATGCAGTAGATTCTGGATTAAGAAGCTATTTGCTTGGGAAAAAAGCTGATAGTGATATGGGTCATATATTAGAAAATATAGTATATCTTGAATTACTTAGAAGAGGATATAGAGTTTATGTAGGAAAGGTCGATGATTTAGAAGTTGACTTTGTTGCAGAAAATAGAGATGGTCTAAAATATTATCAAGTAGCGCTAACTGTTAGAGATCAAAAAGTTTTAGAAAGAGAATTAAAGTCATTGCAAAAAACTGGTGATCATTATCCAAAAATTCTATTAACATTGGATATGGATTTAGAATCTGATTATGATGGTATAACAAAAATGAATGTAGTTGAATGGTTATTAAAATAAAGGAGCAAAACATATTATTTTGCTCTTTTCTACGTAAATATTATTAGTTATTTTTTAATATCTTATCAATTAAGCCATATTTTAATGCTTCTTCGCTATTCATAAAATTATCTCTTTCTGTGTCAGATTCAATTTTTTTAATATCTTGATTAGTATTAATAGAAAGAAGTTTATTAACTTTATCCTTTAATTTCAATATTCTTTCAGCAGCTATTTTTATTTCTGTTGCTTGACCTTGTACACCACCAAGAGGTTGGTGAATCATAACTTCACTATTAGGTAGAGCGTATCTTTTACCCTTAGTACCAGAAGATAGTAAAATAGAGGCCATAGAAGCAGCTATTCCTACACAAATAGTAGAAACATCAGACTTAATGTAATTCATAGTATCATAAATAGCCATACCAGCTGTAACGCTACCTCCAGGTGAGTTTATATAAAGACTTATGTCTTCATTATTAATAGAATCTAAATATAAAAGTTCAGCGACAATAATATTACTGGTATTATCATCTATTTCTCCATTTAAGATAATAATGCGATCTTTTAATAATCTAGAATATATATCATAACATCTTTCACCATTATTATTTTTTTCAATTACTGTTGGAATAAGCATAAATTTTCCTCCCATTAATATAATAGAACGTATATTTTCAATTTATTCATGAAAATATGTGACAATTTACTATTTTTTTGATAAAATGGTAATAGGATAGAGGGATTATATGAATACAGGTAGAATGATAAGAGTAAATTATAATAACGAATTTTCTAAGGAGTTTCCAAGTGGTACGAGTTTAGAAATAATAAGTAAAAGCTTTCAAAATTATTATAGTTTTCCAATTTTAATATCAAGAGTTGATAATGATATTGTAGAACTTTCAGAAACAGTTACTAAAAAATGTAGTGTTAATTTTTATGATAGAAGTGATTCATTAGGTAACGGTGTTTATGGAAGAACTTTACAATTTATTGTTATTGTTGCGGTTAAAAGAGTTTTAGGATCTTCTGTTTCAATAAATATAGAGCACTCAATAGATAAAGGTTTCTTTTGTACAGTAAGTGCCGATTTAAATAAGAAAATTGTTAAAGAAATAGAAAAAACTATGAAAGAAATATCTAAAGAAAATTTAGTTATTCAAAAAATAAGCGTAGTTAGAAGTGATGCGATTAGATATTTCAAAAAAGAAAAACAAATGGATAAAGTTAATGCTTTAAAATATATAAGTAATACTTATGTTAATTTATATAATTTAGATAGTATTTATGATTATTTTTATGGCAAACTCGCAACTAATACAGGAGTAATAGATGATTTCAAATTAGAATTTATTAATGAAAACGGTTTTGTAGTGAATTACCCAGATGTATACAATCCAGAAATTACTTTAGATTATGTTCATCATAAAATGTTATTTGATAAATTTTATGAATATAATAATTGGTGTAGTAATCAAGGAATAAGAAATGGTTCTGATTTAAATAGGGTTGTTTCTACAGGTAAAATAGATGAATTGATTAGAATTAGTGAAGCATACTATAATAGTCAATTAGAAAATATCGCAAACACAATATTGAATATGCAAAAAAAACCGCGTTTGATTTTAATGGCAGGACCATCATCTAGTGGTAAAACAACGACTAGTAAAAAACTACAAATGTACTTGAAATTAAAAGGAATAAAAACAGTACAAATATCAGTTGATAATTATTTTGTAAATAGAGTTGATAACCCTAAAGATGAAAATGGTGAGTATGATTATGAATCTTTATACGCTATAGATATTACTTTGTTTAATAAACATTTAAATAAACTATTAAATGGTGAGAAAGTATTGACACCTAGATATGATTTTATAACAGGTGAAAAATATTATAAAGATGATTATTTACAAGTAGATGATGATACAATATTTATTATTGAAGGATTACATAGTTTAAATGATGAACTTACTTTATCAATAGAACGAAATTTAAAATACAAAATATATATTAGTCCTTTAACACAATTAAATATAGATAATCATAATCGTATTCATACTAGTGATATTAGACGTTTAAGAAGAATAATAAGAGATAATAGAACAAGAGGATATAATGCAACTTCAACTTTATCTATGTGGAAAAAAATTAGAGAAGGTGAAGAAAAATGGATTTTTCCATTTCAAGATGATGCCGATATTATTGTAAATTCAGCACTTCTTTATGAGCTTGGAGTACTTAAAACTTATGTAGAGCCTTTACTATTTTCTGTAAGTGAAGATGCTTTAGAATATCCAGAAGCTTTAAGACTTATTAATTTTTTAAGAAACTTTTTGCCAATTCCTAGTGAAGCAATTCCTAAGGATTCGGTATTAAGAGAGTTTATTGGTGAAAGTTGTTATAAATAGGAGGAAAAATGATAAAAGTAGCAATCAATGGTTTTGGAAGAATAGGAAGATTAGTTTTTAGAATTATGGAAGATGATCCTGAATTTGAAGTTGTCGCAATTAATGATTTAACTGATGCTGAACAGCTTGCTTATTTGTTAAAGTATGACACTAATCATAGAAATTATAGAGTAGAAGATATTACTCATGATGAAAATTCTATTATAGTTAATGGTAGAAGAGTAAGAGTATATTCTGAGTTAGATCCAAATAATTTACCTTGGAAAGAACTTGATATAGATGCAGTATTTGAATGTACTGGTAAATTTGTAGAAAAAGATAAAGCAATGGCACATATTAATGCAGGAGCTAAAAAAGTTATTATTTCAGCGCCTGCTAAAGGAGATGTAAAAACTATTGTTTATAATGTTAATGAGAATACTCTTGATGGTAGTGAACAAATAATTAGTGCAGCATCTTGTACTACAAATTGTTTAGCACCTGTTTTAAATGTTATAGAAAAGAATATTGGTATAACTAAGGGTTATATGACTACTGTTCATGCTTATACTAATGCTCAGGTTATATTAGATGTTGCTCATAAAAAAGGAATAAAAGCACGTCGTGGTAGAGCAGGAGCTATTAATATTATTCCATCTAGTACTGGAGCTGCTAGTGCTATAGGATTAGTTATTCCATCTTTAAAAGGTAAAATGGATGGTAGTTCTTTAAGGGTTCCTGTACCAACAGGTTCAGTTATTGATTTAACATTAGAACTTAAAAGAAATGTAACAGTTGATGAATTAAATAAATTATTTTATGACAATCAAAATGAAACACTTAAATATACAACTGATCCAATTGTTTCTAGTGATATAATTGGATCTCATGTTGGTGCTTTAGTTGATGGCCTTTTGACTAAGACTTTAGATGTAGATGGCAAACAATTAGTTAAAATAGTTGCTTGGTATGATAATGAAATGGGTTATAGTGCTCAAATGGTGAGAACAGCTAAGTATTTAATGAAATAACGCTTTAGGCGTTTTTTT
>JALELF010000068.1 GCA_022771715.1 Bacillota bacterium | reverse complement strand
CAATCGTTGTTATTTTAGCTTTATTATTAGCGCTCGTGCCACCATTATTTACTGATATTTTATTTGAAGAAACATTTAAAAGAGCTTTAACATTTTTAGTTATATCTTGTCCTTGCGCTTTAGTAATATCAGTTCCACTTAGTTTTTTTGGTGGAATAGGTGGAGCTAGTAAATGTGGAATTCTAATAAAAGGAAGTAATTATTTAGAAGAGTTTGCCAAAATACATACAATTTACTTTGATAAAACAGGAACGCTTACTAAAGGTAATTTTGAAGTAGTTAAAGTAAATGCTATTAATATAAGTGAGGAAGAACTTATTAAAATAGCAGCGTATGCTGAATGTTATTCATCTCATCCTATTGCTTTATCAATTAAAAATTATTACAAAGAAACTATTGATGAATCGAAAGTTAAAAATCCTATAGAAATAGCGGGAACTGGAATACATGTTATGGTTGATGATAAAGATGTGTATATCGGAAATGAAAAATTAATAAGTAAATTTAATGTAAAAATAGAAAAAGAAAATATAGGAACTACTGTTTACATTGTGATAGATGATGTTTATTGTGGATATATTTTAATTGCTGATGAAATAAAAGATAGTGCTAAAGAAACAATAAATTATTTAAAGAAAAATGATATTAAAACTATAATGCTTACTGGTGATAATGATGCAATTGCTAAAAATGTTTCAACCTATTTAGGAATAGATAAGTATTATGCAGAATTATTGCCTGATCAAAAATTAAAAATAATTGAAAATGAAAAAGATATAGCTTTTGTAGGTGATGGTATTAATGATGCTCCAGCTTTAATAAGCGCTGATATAGGTATATCTATGGGAACAACTGGAACGGATGCAGCAATTGAAGCTGCTGATATTGTTATAATGGATGATGATTTAAATAAGCTAGAAAAAGCTTTAAAAATATCAAAAAAGACATTAAAAATAGTAAAACAAAATATAGCGTTTTCAATATTTGTTAAAATTATATTTTTAATACTTGGAGCACTTGGTATTTCTAACATGATGGGAAGTGTTTTTGCAGATGTTGGTGTTTCAATAATTGCTATAATAAATGCAATGAGGACTTTAAAAATGAAATAAAATGTTTGACTAAAATCAAAAAAAAGTATATATTGGATATAGGTGATATAATGGATTTTAAAAGTTTATATGAAGAGAATAAAAAAAACATTATTATTTTAATTAGCATAGTCTTATTATTAATAGTTTTTATGGTTGTATTTAGTGGTTTAAAAAAGGAAAAAGATGATAATTCTAAAGTAAGTAATATTATTTTTTCTGAAGAAGAAATAAGTATTGAAGAAAATAAAACATATCAAGTTAAGTATGAAATTTACCCTGGTGGTTTGAAAGATATTAAACTTACTTGGTCAAGTGTAGATGATAGTATTGCTACAGTTGATGAGAATGGACTTATAACAGCTATCAGACCAGGTACTACAGAAATTAAAGCTAAATCAGTTAGTGGAGCAGTAGATAATTTAATTGTAAAAGTAAGCGAAGAAACTAGAAATGATACTACTGTAAAATTTAATATTGAAAATTTTGATTTAAAAATAAATACTTACAGACGTTTAATTCTTATGTTTGAACCAGAAGACGTTAATTATGATTCAATTGAATGGACTTCAAGTGATGAAAGAATAGCGACTGTTTCTCAAGTTGGAAGAGTAAATGGTGTAAAAACTGGTAAGGCTGTGATAACAGCGACAGTTAAATTAAAAAATGGTTCTTATTTAAGTACTTCTAGTAATGTAAATGTTACAAAAGAAACAACTTTATCACTTGCTAATTCTTCGCAAACTAGTTTGTATGAAGATACTACTAAAGAATTAGTATTGACATTGTCAGATAAAGATGTAGTAATAAAAGATGCAACATATAAAGTATCAAATGAAAATATAGTTCAAGTAATAAGAAGACCTTTACCAAATAATGATGATGCAACTGTTACTTCAACTATAAAAGGAATTGGTAAAGGTAAAGCTACTATTGATTACAAAATAGAGACTACTGATGGTGAAATAATAACTTTTACTGCTAATATAACTGTAAAATAAAAGATTTATGAGTTTTTCATAAATCTTTTTATATTAATCTAATGCTGCCATCTGTTATAAAAGGATGTTTTTTATCGATGTGGTCATAAAATAAAATTCCATTTAAATGATCTATTTCATGCTGAAAAGCAATAGATAATTCTTCTCTAGCTCTTATTTTTAATTTATTGCCATGTTCATCAAAGCCTTCAATAGTAACTCTGGCAAAACGTTTTACATGTCCTTCAACATCACGATTAACACTTAAGCAACCTTCACCGGCATCAGTAGCGATAATCTCTTCAGAATGGCTTACTATTTTAGGATTAACGACAACATAGTTATCAAATTTTCCATCTTCGTATTCGTGAACAATAACAATAACTCTTTTATTAATAGCGACTTGTGGAAAAGCAAGACCCATGCCAGGACGTAATTTGTATTTTTCTGCAAGCGATTCTATTTGACTATATGTAAGATTTTCAATAATTTGTTTTATTAATTGTTTTTCTTTATCACTTAAAGGGAAAACAACTTCATCACTTATTTTTCTTAAATGTTTATCTTTTTCATCTAAAATTTTTAATTTTTTAAACATAAATATCACCAACGTTTAATATTTTAGCATAAAATACAAAATTTTACAAATTTTTATAACAAAACTCTTGAATTTATCAAGAGTTTACGATATAAACAACTAATTAAATGCTCTAGCACCTATAACAATAACAAGTAGTATGAATAAAACTAGTATAATAGCGGCTCCATAGCCGTATCCTCCACCAGTGTTACCATATTGCTGATATGGGTAACCATAGCCACCACTGCAACCATAGTAATACATATTAATACCTCCCATCTAATCTATTATAGTTTATTACATACGTTATATTTTGGTTATTAAAAACACCTAGTTTAAAAAAAATTAGCTTTTTCCATTTAAAAAAGCTTTAGTTTATGCTATTATATATATGATAGGAATGATAGTATGAGTGATATAAAACAAAACATAAAAAAAATGGATAAGATATTATTAATACTTAGTATTATTCTTTTAGTATGGGGATTATTAAGCATAGTATCTGCCTCTAGTAGAGTGGCTGTTTTAGACCATGATAGACCTGTTTACTATTATTTTGTTAGGCAATCTCTTATGACGATTGCTGGTTTGATTGGAGCTTTTATTGTTATAAACATTCCTACTAAGAAATATTTGCCATGGGCACGATTAGCGTTCACTGTTGTTTTAGTTATTTTACTCGTTCTATCATTTACAGGGAGTGCTAAAAGAGGCGCTCAGAACTGGATAAAAATAGGCTTTTTTACTTTTCAACCCAGTGAATTTGCTAAACCAATTATTATTGTTTGTTTGTCTTTATTTTTTGACAAATATGTAAAAAAATTACGAAGCAATGAAACTAATCCTACTTTACTTGCCCTAACTGTATTTATAGGTTGCTTTATTCCCCTAATTGTCTTTTTTCAAAAAGATTTTGGAACAATGCTTATAATGATATCAGTATTTTTTGTAATGTTTTATGGTAGCCCTATAAAAAAAATAGACAAATTAAGAATGACTATAATAATGATTATATTAGTTATTTTGGGTTCTCTAATATTAGTAAGTAAACAGGGTAGTATTCTTTCTAAAGCTCAGCTTAGCCGTTTTGATTTCTTTAATCCTTGTAGTAAGTATGAAAGCGGTGGATATCAAATTTGTAACGGTTTTATTGCTATAAATGATGGTGGCTTATTTGGTTTAGGTTTAGGAAAAAGTAAGCAAAAATATTCATATATTCCTGAACCTCATACTGATAGTATATTCGCTATTATTTCAGAGGAAAATGGTTTTATTAGATCATCTGTAATTATAATTTTATATATATTGTTAATTTTTAGAATACTTTTGCTATCTTGTAGGGCTTCTACAATTAGAGGAAAATTTATTTGCTTAGGGGTAGCAACTTATATATTTATGCATGTATTTATTAATCTAGGAGGCTTATTTGGTATTATTCCACTTACAGGAGTACCACTACCATTTTTTAGCTATGGTGGTTCATTTGCTATATGTTTAATTGTCTCTTTGGGATTAGTTCAAAGAGTATATATAGAAAATAATTTAAGGAGGATATCATGAATAAAAAGGGTATGACTGTTGTTGAATTAGTGGTTGCTTTTTCTCTCTCAACTGTAATTGCTTTATTTTTAATTCAAGTTGTATTATTTTTAAAAGATACTTATATGATAAATGGAGTAAAAAGTGAGTTAGTTTTAAAACAATCATTAATTAGTGATAGAATTAATTCTTTGATAAGAGATAATACTTTAACTGGTGTTTCAAGTTGTGGAGATAATTGTTATAATTTGGAATTTTCAAATATTGATAAACAAATTCTATCATTTGACAGTGCTAGTAGGAAAGTAGTGGTAGGAGATTATGTAACTACTTTACCTAAAGGAAGTACTATGGGGACAATTCATTTTACCACTGAAAAATTTAACGATGATTTAGAATATTTTAATATTAAAGCACAAATAACTAATAGTTTGCTAAAAAACGAAGTTTATAATATAAATGTAATAATGAATTTAAATAACAAGCTAAACGATAGAATAGCGCCTACTATAACAATTAATACTAATTATGTTAGTGATACAAAAGCTAATATAAGAATAGAAGTAACTGATGATGGTGGTAGTGAATTATCGGAAGAAAACGAATACAAATACTATTTATCAACAAGTAGTACTACGCAAACAGGTGGTGAGTGGAAAAACTACACAAATGGTAGTAATATTGAGGTAAGAGGGGTTCTAGGAAAATATTATTTATGGGTTTATTCTGTTAAGGATAATGCTGGTAATACTAATAATGATGCCAATATGTATATTGCTAAAGAACTAACATTAAGTTGTACAGGAAATAATATATATACATATACAGGAAGTAGTGAATACATTGATGATGGGAATGGTAATTATCGTATAAAGTTACTTACTACAGGAACTTTAACCTTTAAATGTTCCACTGAAATAGATGCTTTCTTAGTAGGAGGCGGAGGCGGTGGTGGAACTGGAGGTGGCAGTTCAACACCAGCTGCTAGTGGCGGCGGAGGCGGATATACATTAACCTTAAAAAATAGTTCTATTTCATCAAATCAAAGCTATAGTATTTCAATTGGTGCAGGTGGAAATGCTGGTTCAGGGGATGGTGCTGGAAGTGCAGGCGGTGCTACGACTGCTTTCGGGAAAACAGCCAATCCAGGAGCCGGTGGAGGCGGCTATAATAACAAAACTGGAGGTGGAAAAGGCGGTTCCGGTGGCGGCAATTATGGTCAAGCAGGCGGCTCATATGGTTCTAGCTCTGGTGGAGCTGGACAAGGAACTACAACTTGTGAATTTGGAGAAGGAACAATATCTGGATGTAATACTGGTGTTACAGCTTATGCTGGTGGAGGCGGAGGCGGTATAGCTAGTGGCAGTACAAATGGTGGAGCTGGCGGAGGCGGAAATGGTGGCGCTTCTAGTGCTGGAAGTGGAACAGCTAACACAGGTTCTGGTGGCGGAGGTACATCTAATGGTACCAACGTAACAGCAGGTAAAGGTGGGACAGGCATAGTAGTAATTAGAAATGCTAGATAATCAAAGTATAATAAACATTAAAATACCAGCTATAATACTATGAATAATTCTCGCTATTAAAAATGGCGAGTATTTAATATTACTTTCATTTATAATACTAAATGTTTGAACATGAATAGAAATGCCACCAAAAGAAATAAACATAACAGATAGTATAGCTTTAATTTTTAATGAAACATTTAAAAGACTAACATATTTTAATCCTTGTGTCATTTCAAAAATACCGCTTATTATAGAACTTAGAAAAGAATTAATTGATAAACTATTATTAATAATAGTTGTAACTATTAGGAAAAATGAAACTGTTCCTAAAATTAGTAACAAAGTATTTATACCACTATTAATCGAATCAGTAATTATTTTTCCTAAATTATTATTATAGTTATTGGTAATATTATTTTTAGTTGTTTCAATTTTATAATTTCTAAATAACAAGCCAACAATAAAGTTAGAAATGTAGTGAACTATTAAAACAATAAAGCCAATTTTAATATTTCCTAAAAAACTATAGCCAATAGTGTTAATAACAAATAATGGATTAGAAAAATGTGTAAATGTTAAAACTTTACTAGCTTCACTTTTACTAATTATCTTTTTGTCAACTAGTTCTTTAACATATTTAGAACTACTTGGACATCCTGATAATAATCCCATAACAATAACAAATGAAGAATTTTCACTTACTTTAAGTAATTTAGTTATAGGCTTAAATATTTTACTCAAAATATCAACAAAACCATAATTTATTAAAATATTAGAAATAACAAAGAAGGGAAATAAAGAAGGAAAAATATTTTTTTTCCATATATCAAAAGAAAAAATAACAGAATTAGTTATTTCACTAGAATTCATAAATATACTTACACACATATATAATAATATTGTAATAATTACAAATCTAAATATTTTCATTAAATCACCTGTTTAGAAAGGAAACACTATGCTTAATAAAATATATGAAAAAATAAAACAAATTATAAAAGATAATTTAATTTTTATATTTAGCTTTTTAATAGTACTTTTTTTATTTAGTATTAAACTACCATACTATATAAATGCACCTGGTGGAATAATAAATGTTAAAGATAAAGTTAATATTAATTATGAACTAAGTGGCAGTTATAATATGACGTATGTTACTGAATATAATGCGAATGTTTTTAATTATTTATTAGCTAAAGTAAATAAAAATTGGGATATAGAAAAAAAGGAAGATGTTATTTTAGAAAATGAAAGTGAAGAAGATTCTAATAAAAGAAGTCATATCTTGCTTGAAAGTGGAAATCAATTAGCTATATTAAATGCTTATAAAATGGCGGAAAAAAATATAGAAATAAAAGATACTAAATTGTATGTTACATATATTGATTCATTAGCAGACACCAATCTAAAAATAGGTGATAGAATATTAAAAATAGATGAAAAAAAAGTTATTTCTTTGAGTGATATAGCGGAAATTATTAACGAAAAAGAAATAAGCGATGAAATAATTATAGAAACAGATAATGGAATTAAGAGTGCTAAAATAATTGAATTAGATGGTAATAAAAAAATAGGTATTTCTATATCTATTTTATATGAGATGGAAACTGATATTGTTTTTAAGTTTAAAAATAATGAATCAGGACCATCTGGTGGATTAATAACAACTCTTTATATTTATAATTCATTGATAGATGAAGATTTAACTAAGAATAGAATTATAGCAGGAACTGGTACAATTGAAGCAGATGGAAGTATAGGAGAAATCGGTGGAGTAAAATATAAAATAATAGGTGCTGTTAAAAATAAAGCTGACATATTTTTTGTGCCAAAAGAAAATTATGAAGAAGCATTGAAAGTAAAGAATGAAAATAATTATGATATAGAATTAGTATCAGTTGAAAAATTAGAAGAAGCAATTAATTATTTAAAAAAAGATAACTAAGTTATCTTATTGAAGAACTATCATTTATTAATAATGTACTATACATAAAAAGAATATCCTTATTATCAAAATCAATAAATTCATTTAAAACTTTAGAAGATATATATCTTGTATCAACTAAAGTTATTTTTTTATATCCTTCAGTTAATAAAGGGACTAAACTACTAGCGTAAGAATCTCTAAAAATAATTAATTCTTTGTTTTCACCCAGATCATTAGTAATTGTAATTAAAGGAGTAGAACCACTTAAATAAACATCATATTTATCTAAAGAATTTATTTTTGTCATATCATAAATATCAGTTGTTTCTTTTGTTTCATAGTTATAAACGTGACTATTCTGAATAACATTATTAGTTAAAATTTTTATTGCGTCACTAGATGTATTTATTGGTAGTTGTGATGAATATACACCATTAAATGAAGTTAATTCTTTTTCTGTAAATGAGTTAGATATATTAAAGTTCATAGAACTAGCTAATTTTAAAGCAATGTTAGTTAATGTTTCTTGTTTCCAATGAGTGTCGGTTTTATAATAGTTTTCTAGCTTTAATAATGGAAAAATATCAATATAAGTGATATCAGATAAATTTTGCTTCATTATGTTTTCTAGTTCATTATAATCTATTTTTAGATTAGGTACAAAGTAGTTTTTGTCTGGTATTATTGTAAAATATATATTGTTATTATTTAAATAATTATCCTTTATATAATTTATTTTATTTGTTAAACTTACTATAGAACTTTTATTTAATGGATACATAGTTTTAATTATATAATCATTATACGTAAATAAACCATTATAATTTCCTTTAGTAGCAAGCTCAATATCTACTTTTAATTTTCTAAATTCATCTCTTTTAATAAATTGATCAGTTGTGTATTTATCAAACTTTTCAAAAAAAGTACCATTAAATAAATTGCTAAAAGAAAATGTAGGAAACTGTTCTAATTTTCTTCTTTCAGAAATAGAAATGTTTTCATCTTTTTTCATAATATTAAAGATAGACAAAATTATAATAAAAGATGAGAAGATTATTGTAACTATTATATTTTTATTTTTATCGTTCATAATTCTCCTTTCAGAACCTAAAATATAAAAATGGATTATATGAATTATCTATTAGGTATGCTGTTACGATAATTAATAGAAAAACAATATAAAATGGTTCAAGTAAATTAATTAAATAATTTGCTTTTTTATTTTTCTTTAATTTAATTATTAAATTTTTTAATATTGGTGTTGCTGCTAATATAGCAATTAAAATAACTACAAAATAGTTTTTAAGGTTATAAATAGTTATTTCATTTATAAACACATCTTTATTAAATCCAAATAAGCCATTAATAATTTTAAATGCTTCACTTAAATTATCGGCTCTAAATATAATAAAACTAATCATAACTATAAAAAGTACATAAATTCTTTTTAAAATATTGGGTAATTTTTCTAGATATTTATTAAACCATAGTTTTTCTATTATTAATATAATTCCAAACATTAATCCCCAAACAATGAAATTCCAACTAGCACCATGCCAAAAACCAGTAAGTAACCAAACAATAAGAATGTTTCTTAGTAATTTAATTTTTCCAACTCTATTTCCACCTAATGGTATATAAACATAATCTTTAAACCAGCTGGACAAAGATATATGCCATCTTCTCCAAAATTCAGTAATACTTTTTGATATATATGGGTAATTAAAATTTTCTAAAAAATGGAATCCAAAAATTCTTCCCAAACCTATAGCCATATCAGAATAAGCTGAAAAGTCAAAATATATTTGCAACATATAGCTAATAGAAAATAACCAATAAAATATAATACTTTTGCTAGAGGAATCAAAATTGGTGCAAAGTTCACCTAATATATTAGCGATTAATACTTTCTTAGCAAGTCCAATTGTAAATCTTCTAGCTCCTTCTGCAAAGTTTTCAAAATTGTGACTTCTTGTTTTTAGTTCTTCTTCTATAGTTTCGTATCTAACAATTGGTCCGGCGATTAATTGTGGAAATAAAGATACATAAGTAGCTAGACGAATAAAGCTTTTTTGAACACTAACTTTGCCTCTATAAACATCTACTACATAACTTATTATTTGAAAAGTATAAAATGATATACCAATAGGTAAACTTATTCTTAAAAGATTAATATTAGTTTTAAAAATACTATTAATGTTTGTAATTAAAAAATCAGTGTATTTAAAGAAACATAAAAGTAATACATGAATTAAAATAGTAAAAATAAATATTGTTTTGTTCTTAGTTTTATCTATTATAATAGCGCCAATATAAGCAATAAATATTTCAAGTAACATGAGTATTATGTATTTGGGTTCGCCATAAAAATAGAAAAACATTGAGGAAATAAATAGAATGAAATTTCTATATTTATTTGGCATAATAAAATATATAATTAAGACTATAGGTAAAAAATAATATAAAAAACTAATACTTGTGAATAACATTATATCGCTCCTTAAAAATAAAGCACCAAAAAGGCGCTAATTAACTTTCATTTCTGGTGGTAGTTCTATAGCTGTATTATCAGCTGTTTTTTCTAACTCCTTGCCAATATTATTGTTAACATATTTTTTGAAACCTTCATATACAGGTTTAGCCCAGTCTTCACTTGCCATAACTAGGAATATAACGTTTCCATTATTAGTTATGTAAAGTTTTTCAGCAGTTACACATACCCATCTACTCATGTTTATATTTTCAAGCATTTCATTTTTCGTTTTTTCAATATCAGAATTTTCTTTAACTTTTACGACTGCTAATGAATAAGCTTGAGCATTCATTAATGGGACAGACACTACTAATTCTTCAACATCTGTATTTGCTTTTAAACCAGTATAAAGTGAAACTTCATCTTTATTATTAACATCTATAGTAATAGTTTCTAAACTAGGTAGTTCAATATCTTTATATATTGTATTTATCATTTTTTTCATGTCTTCAGCATTATTAATTATGCTTTGTTCTTTTTTATTATTGTTTAATAAAAATATTCCCATAATTGCAAGTACTACTAAAATAATACCAACAAAAATATATTCTTTCTTCATTCTATCCTCCTTTCTAATCTATAATAATTATATCTAAATTTATTATTAAAGTAAAGCTATATAAATAACTATGATTTTTTATAGAAAGATTGTTTTTTAGACATTTAGTTATTTAAATAATGAAAAAACTTTGAAAAAAATATTTTTTTTGCTATAATTATTATGGTGAAAGATATGGCAAAATATGATGAAAGTTCAATAAAAATATTAGAAGGCTTAGAAGCAGTAAGAAAAAGACCTGGTATGTATATAGGCTCAACAGATAAAAGAGGTCTTCACCATTTAGTTTGGGAAATTGTCGATAATAGTATCGATGAAGTAATAAATGGTTTTGGTAATAAAATAAGAATAATTTTACATGCTGATAAAAGTATAAGTGTAGAAGATGAAGGTAGAGGTGTACCAGTCGGTATGCATTCTTCTGGTATGTCGACTCCTGAAGTAATTTATACAGTACTTCATGCTGGTGGAAAATTTGAAAGTTCTGGATATAAAGTATCTGGAGGTCTTCATGGAGTAGGTGCTTCAGTAGTTAATGCGTTAAGTTCTTATATGGAAGTAAATATCAAAAGAGATGGTTATGAATATTACATTAGATTTGAAGATGGTGGCGTAACTAAAATACCATTAAAAAGATTAGATAAAACTAATAAAACAGGTACTAAAGTAAGATTTTTACCTAATAAAGATATATTTGATACAATTAATTTTTCTTATACAACTATTTGTGAAAGAATGCAAGAAAGTGCCTTTTTAATAAAAGGGCTTAGTATTGAAGTAATTGATGAAGTAGATAAACGTCATGATGTTTTTCATTATGAAAATGGTTTAAAAGCTTTTGTAGAATATCTTAATGATGATAAAACACCTTTACATAAAGTAGTTCATTTTGAAGGTGCAAAAGAAGGAATTAATGTAGAAGTGGCTTTTCAATATACAGACACTTATTCAGAAAATCTTGTTTCATTTGTTAACAATGTAAAAACAACAGATGGTGGTACTCATGAAGTTGGTTTTAAAACCGCTCTAACTAAAGTGTTCAATGATTATGCTAGAACGAATAAATATTTAAAAGATAAAGATAAGAATTTAGAAGGAACTGACACTAGAGAGGGTATAACTGCTATTATTAGTTTACAAATTCCTGAAAATCTATTACAATTTGAAGGACAAACTAAAGCTAAGTTGGGTACACCAGAAGCAAGAACTATAGTAGAAAATATTGTTACTGAAAAATTGCAATTCTTTTTAGAAGAAAATAAAGCAGTAGCAACCTCTATATTAGAAAAAATGGTTAAAAGTAAATCAGTAAGAGAAGCTGCTAAAAAGGCTAGAGATGAAGCTAGAGCTGGAAAAGATAGAAATAAAAAAGAAAGATCTTTAAGTGGAAAATTAACACCAGCTCAAACAAGAAATCCTAAAAAAAATGAGTTATTTTTAGTCGAGGGAGATTCAGCCGGTGGCTCTGCAAAGCAGGGTAGGGATAGAAAATTTCAAGCAATACTACCACTTAGAGGAAAAGTTATAAATACAGAAAAAGCCAAAATGGAAGACATTTTAAAAAATGAAGAAATTAATACTATGATTTATACAATAGGTGCTGGTTGTGGAAATGCTTTTGATTTAGAAGATTGTAATTATGATAAAGTAATTATAATGACCGATGCGGATGATGATGGTGCTCATATTCAAATACTTTTACTTACTTTCTTTTATAGATATATGAAACCACTTGTAGAAGCAGGTAAACTTTATATAGCTCAACCACCACTATATCAAATGACTATTGGTAAAAAAGTATATTATGCTTATACAGATGAAGAAAGAATGAAAATAATAAGTGAAAATAAA
>JALELF010000049.1 GCA_022771715.1 Bacillota bacterium | reverse complement strand
GAGCCAGGATCAAACTCTCCAAAAAATCTTTATTATATATATTTCTATATATTTATTTTTTAGTTCATTTTAATTCTGACTTCTGAAATCAAAATTGACGTTTTGCTCAGTTTTCAAAGATCATTTTTCTTTCGCTCTTTTAAACGATGTACTTTCTTTAAATGATTAGTCTTTTTTAAGACTCCCCGTCTCAAAGTACTGCTCTAATATACCAAATGAATTTTGCGTTGTCAAGCACTTTTTTGAAAAAAATTTAAAAAAAGTGAAATTTTTGTTTTCCTTTGTAAAATAAGGGTAAACGTTTCAACTATGAGTGGTTGACAAGCATGAACCTACTACTCTAAAGTATATTTTCAAATATTCAAAAATATTACTGATTTTTACACTTTTTTAAATTTAAATATTGATTATAATATTCTACATTTTTATCTTTCAAAAACGGAAAAAAATGTTTTTTATAGTATTCTATCAATTCTTCTAATGATTTGTTAATTATTAAATCTAAATCATCAGAATATTTCATAATTCTTTTATGGTAATTATATTCAAGTTTATCTAATATTTTATATTCGCCGCTTGGAAATATTCTTAAATCCAAATCATAATCAATATATTTTATTGTATTATCTTCAATAATATATGGAGTAGCTATATTGCAATAATAGTATATTCCATCCTTTTTAAGTTGTGCTATTATATTAAACCATTCGTTCTTAAAAAAATACATTATAGCTGGTTCTTTAGTTTTCCAACTGCAACCATCAGCTTCTATTACCGTGGTTTTATCGTTTCCAAAAACCATATAGTCTTTTTCTTCTTTTAATAATACTGCTTCATCCCACGCTCTATGTACTTCCTTATTATGTTTATAACACTGTATTTGTAATTTATCACCAATACATCTTCTTTTCATATTACACCTTCTAATTTATCCCGTTCTTTTTAAATTATATCACGATATTATCTTTATTCGCAATAAAGTTTAAAATAAAAAGCACTAATTGTTGCTTAACAATTTTAGTGCCTCATTTAATTGATTGTCATTCTCTCTAATTGGATTTTCGTAATATTTTGTATTTAATTCTACTTCATAGTCTGGTGTTATTCCAATTCCATTAATCCAATTACCATTAGGTGTTAACCATTTCTTAGTTGTAATTTTATAGTTTTTACCAGTTGATTCAATTTCTTGCATTTCTTGGACTGTACCCTTACCAAAAGTTTTAGTTCCCAATAATTTAGCACCATAACTTTCTTTTAAAGCAGATGCAAGAACTTCAGAAGCTGAAGCTGATTGGCCGTCTACTAATAGTATAATTTCATATTCTTTTGCCGTATTTCCTTTTGAATATTTAATTTCTTCTTTAGTTTTGGTACTTGTTCTATATATAATTTTAGAACTATCTAGGAATTCTGAAATTATATTAGTTACACTAGATAAATGACCACCAGTATTACCTCTAACGTCAATAATTAAAGAATTCATCCCCTCTGATTCTAATTTCTTTAAGTTTTCTTCAAATTGTTCATCAGTATTAAGTGCAAAAACATCTATTCTAATATAGCCTATTTTTTTGCCTTCTCTTTCAAACATTTCTGAAGTTACAGAATCTATAACTATAGGACCACGTTCTACTTTAAAACTCTTTTCTTCACCATTTCTAGTTACTACTATATCAAAATTAGTTATATTTCCATTTTTTATATAGTCTCCTATATCAGATGTATTCATGCCATCAGTAGAAATTCCGTTAATACTTTTTACGACATCTCCAACTTCTAAACCAGCTTTAAGAGCAGGGGAATTATCAAAAACAGCACTTATAACTATTTCATTACCACCAATTAACTGTGATATTTGAATTCCTACTCCTGTATATTCTCCAACTAATAAAACATCATATGTGTCAGATTGATTGTCATCTATGAATGATGAATAATTATCGCCTAGTGCTTCAGTCATACCTTTAATCGCACCATTAATTAAATCTTTTTCATCTATATCACCATAGTAATTATCTTTTATATAATTATATGATTCTAATATTTCTTTCACAGTGTCATTATAAGATAATGATGATTCTTTTTCACCAATATTCATAAAAAAGAAAATTGTCGCATTAGCCATACAAGTGATTACTAATAAAATTACAACTTCTTTAACTGTAAAAGTTTCATTTTTTTTACTCTTTTTATTCACTTTTTATTCCCCTTTCGCCTTTTATAATTCCTTAATATAATTAGCTATATTTTCTTGTCCTTCTTTAGCATCTACTACTTTACCATTACTTATTTTTAATAATGTATCTTCTTTTATTTTAAATTTTTCAGGTGTTTCGACAAATAAACTACTTTCTTCACTTTTATAATTTTTATTAAATGCATCTTCTAAATCAACAAAATATGTAGCTAATGCATTATCTTTTTTCTTATATGCTTGCAAATAGTAGTAATAATAACCACTATAGTCTTTTTCATCATTATATATTAGTACATAATATTCATCGTTATTTTGTTTTAATATGTTATTTACTAATATTTTATTATATTGAATAGTCTGAGCTACATCATCCTTTTTATCACTTTTCATTTTCAAACATGCTATGCCATAAAAAGCCACAAAAATTAAAAGCATTGAGCCAAAAATATAAGCTAATTTTCTTAATTCAGAAATTTCGTTTTTTTCTACTTTAGCAGTTTTCTTATTTTTAATTACTGCCTTTTTCATTAAGTATCATTCCTTTCACTTCATTTTTAGTGTTATTTTCTAACAACTACCGTTTCAATTATATCATATTTTTAATAGTTTTATCTATTTTTTTATTAAATAAAAGAAAAAATAAGAAAGTTAATTCTTATTTTGAAACAGGCATAACACTAACTGATTTAGCAATACTCATTAATTCATCCTTACTAAGGATATCAGAAACTACATAATATTCAATGCCTTCATTTATCCAAGTAACTGATTTATCTGAAACTACACCAAGTATGCCACCTAACATATCAGGTTCACCAGACATTGGAGTTATTGTCATTTCTTCTTCTTTACTTACAGTTTCTTCTACTAACATAAATGGTTTTTCACCACCAAATGTTAAAATAACTCTTTCACCAGTTTCTTTTGATACTTGATCTTGACCAGATAGATAAGTGTTTATTGGCATATACATAGGATATATAATTTCTTCAATTTTACTAACATTCTTTAAAGATTCTTCACTAACAGATGATTCCATATTTTCTTTTAATGTAAAATAATTGTCATTATATGTTGCGCCCATGTCAACATTATTTACATCCATTTTCATAAGTACTTGATCTTTATCATTCATAATTTCGACACTTACTAATTTTAAATCTTTATCAAATGTTATTTTTTGTTTAACTAAATTTTTATTATTAGAATAATTAGCCTTTACAGTAAAAATATAGTTTCCATCTTTTTCTTCAAATGTTTTATCGTTATCATTTTTTATATCTCTTATTATTGTTTGTAATAAATAGCTTTGTGAATTATTGTAAGGCCACTCACTTTGAAACTTAAAGCTTTTATTCAAGCTTGGAGTTAATACCAAGACTCTCCAAAGTTTTAATTTTTTTTATTATAGTGCCTTATTTTATAAGGATTTTTTTAAAATGTCTTCTAACATTTTTGAAATTTCTTTTTCAGTATATCCTTGTTTTCTCCATGTATCTAATGCTCGTTGCATCATAATTTCTGGATCAAATATTTCATCGATTCTTTCTTTACCTAATTTTGCCAACCAATCTTTTATTTCATTATTTCCATCTTCATTTATCATTTTATATAAATCTTCTTGTGTTATATTTTTTATTTCATTAATCATTTAAGAAATTCATTACTAAATCTATTAGTATATCTTTCTCTTTAGGATTAGACTGTGCAATTAATAATGTAATTGCTACTAATGTGTTATTATCAATAACTTGTTTACCATCTTTATATAAAATATTATAAAATTCAAGAAAATATATAAATAAAGTCGCGGCTATTCTTTTATTACCATCTATAAAAGTATGGTTCTTTGTAATTAAATATAAAAAGTTAGCTGCTTTTTCTTCTATACTAGGATAAACATCTTGTCCATTAAATGATTGATAAATATTTCCAATTATTGATTCAAGTCCTTTATCTCTTTCTAAAGCAAATAAATCACTATCACTATTAAATCTTAGTTTATTAACAATGTTCATACAATCAGTATAATTAATTTTATTATCACTATTTGTTCCTTTAGGTTTTGAAACTGTCTTATGATCATAATCATCTAATAAATTTAAAGCATTTGAATAATTATTAATTACTCTTATTATTTCTTGTGCTTCATCACCATTAAGTTTTTGATCAATTCTTCCAGCTATATCAATTAACTTAATTGTCTTTTCTAAATACTCTAATCTCTTTTGATTAACAGCATAGCCTTTTAACATATAGTCTTTTAAAACATTTGTAGCCCATTTTCTAAATTCTATACCTTGCTTACTATTAACTCTATATCCTACTGATATAATCATATCAAGATTATAAAATGGTATACTTCTTGTAACATTTCTATTTCCTTCTTTTCGAACTTGTCGGAAATCCTGACATGTTGAATTTTTATCTAATTCACCATCTGAATAAATATGATTAATGTGTTCAATAATATTTGTTCTAGAAGTATCAAATAATTCGGACATTTGTTGTTGTGATAACCAAACTGTTTCATCTTTCATATTAACTTCTAATTTAATATTTTGATTTTCAAATAATACAATTTCGTTCTTCATTTTTCCTCCTTTACTATTATATATACTAGAAAAGTGTTAGATTTCCTCTAAACTAATTTAAATTTATAATATATATCTATATTATTATCTTCTGTGATTTCTATCCGATCAATTAAACTTGCTATTAAGTTTCTATTTGGATTGTCCATACTCAAGAATTTTTCTATTCTTTCCATAAGCGATTTATCATTATCTAATTTATTATTTTCAATATTGTAGATTTCTTTTTGGTATTCTCTAATCTTATTATCATTATCTTGTATTTGATTAACAAAATTATTATATGCTCTCTTATACATATCTAAAGTTATATTTCCATCTAATTTATCATTATAACAATCATCTATTTTTTTATTTAATACTTTATTACT
>JALELF010000031.1 GCA_022771715.1 Bacillota bacterium | reverse complement strand
TGGTGGAGATGAGGAGAATCGAACTCCTGTCCAAAAATAGCGCTACTAAGAAATCTACAATAATATCTAATTTGTTAATTTTCTAAAGAAAATAAAATCAGCAAATATTTCTTTAGTAATCCTATTCAAATTCATTATAACTTATAGGAACAATTATAATATAACTCACTTTAATGAACCACTAATATTCGTCATGAGTAAACAAATAATAGCAGCGCTTGCTTTATTCTATTAAGCGAAAGCTAATTGGCCAAAACGGCCTTCATTTTTGTCATTTATTTTTATTTTTGGATTTGACGCATGCCTTACGTATTGCATCCCTAGCTCACCATTTCTGTCGAAACCTAAGCATCCCCATGTGAAGACAATTATACATTATAATTGTCTTATAGTCAATATTTGAACTGTTTTCTTATTTCTCTTTCAGTGTCCCTTTTCTTTATACTTTCTCTTTTGTCATAAACTTTTTTACCTTTAGCAATTCCTAAAAGAATTTTTACTTTATTTTTATTAAAATATAATTTTAAAGGGACAAGCGTTATTCCTTCTAGTGCTACTTTATCTTTTATCTTTAAGATTTCTTTTTTATGAAGCAATAACTTTCTAGTTCTTTTTTCCTCATGATTAAAAATATTACCTTCTTTATACTCACTAATATGCATATTTAATAAATATATTTCATTATTTCTGATAACACCATAGCTATCTTTTAAATTAACATTTCCTTCTCTTATAGATTTAATTTCCGTTCCTGTTAATACAATACCAGTTTCATAAGTCTCTAATATTTCATAATCAAAATAGGCTTTCTTGTTACTGATTTCTGTCATGATTTAACCTCATTATCTGAAAACATATTAACTTTAATAGTATTGTCATATTCTGTTACTATTTTATTGTATTTTTCTTCTATACTTAGATAATTATTTAAAATACTATTATTTAAATCACTAAAAGGATATAATTTATATTTAGAACAATAATAATTATCATTTGCTACATACATATTATATTTTGTATATATTAGTTCTGTTCCAATATTATCTATAGTTATTTTAGTACCTTCATTATCAACTGTTTTAGTAATGTCAACTGATGCGAGTAATCCAATATTTCTTTCTTCACCTATTTGTCCAGATAAGAAATTACCTAATGAATATATAACTAAAGTATCATCAATATAAGTAATTGGTTGAATTACGTGAGGGTGATTTCCAATTATTAAATCAACATCTAAAGAGGCTAAATAATTAGCAATACTCGTTTCTTCGTAAGTTGGTGTATGGGTATATTCACTTCCCCAATGCATTGCTACAATTAATACATCAACTTTATCTCTAATGGCTTCTATGTCTTTTTTAACTAATTCGTCGCTATAAACATTAACCAAGTATTCTTTGCCATAAGGAGCTTTTAATCCATTAGTAGCTGTCGTATAGGACAAAAATCCATAAGTAATTCCATTCTTCTCTCCAATATGAATATCCATATTATCTCTATCTTCTTGCGATGTATAAGAGCCAGCTACAAGCACATTTTCTTGCTTTTTCCAATAAGCTACTGAATTAATAATACCTTCTTCATTTCTATCTAATGTATGATTGTTAGCTAATGAAACAAGGTTAAAGCCCATATCTAACATAGCATCTCCTACTTCATATGGTGAATTAAATCTAGGATAAGTAGATAAACCAAGTTCTACTCCTCCTAAAATTGTTTCCTGATTATAATAGGCTAAATCATAATCAGCAATAAGTGGTTTAACTAAGCTAACCATCTCTGTAAAATCATAGCCATTATTTGTTTTAGCATCTCCATATACAGAACCATGTATTAAAACATCTCCTACCATGGCAAGTGACAACTTATATGTGTCATTTTTTCCTTTAGATATAACTATATCTAATTTTTGGCCAGATAATTTAGTTCCAACTGGTATACTTTGACTAACTACCTTATCTTTTTCTATATCACTATATGTATATTCTTTATTAAGTTCTAAATTATTTTCACTAGCATATGTTTCTATTTCATTCAAACTCATATTACTTAAATCTGTCATAAGTACATCTTTACTACATCCACATAATAAAGATATAAACAATAATATTAATATTTTTTTCATATCTTCTTAATCAACACCTTTTCATCCAATTTATAATAAACTTTTCTTGTAATAACATCACTTTCTACTAAAGTAACTCCAAGACTATCTCCTATTCTTAAAATAGCACTTCCATTTAATGAAGTTATTTTAATTTGATTAGGGGTTTTTGTATCAAATTTAGCTTTACTATCACAAAATCTTAAGAAACCTTCTGTTAAATTAGAAAGCAATATTTCTATTCCATCCTTTTTTATATCAAATATTTGGGCCTCAAAAGATTCTCCAATAAATTTTTCCATATATTTTGCTATATAATATCTATCTGCTTCTCTTTCAAATTTCTTTGCTCTATTTTCTTCTTTTGTTAAATGACCAGCTAAAGCTTCCATTTTTATAACCTCATTGTATGGTTGTCTGTTAGAGTTATCTATATACTTCGCATCTAATTCATGATTTACATCATCACCAAATCTTCTAATCGGTGAAGTACACTGTGCATAACACTGAAGAGCTAAACCTAAATGTCCTATATTAGTAGTACTATATTTAGCTTTTGTCATCGATCTTATTAATCTTTCTCTAAACACAGGATATATTTTTAAATTTTTAGCTTTTATTTTATGTAACATATCTTGAATATCTTTTGAACAATAATCGTTTTTCTTTTTTACATGTATATGATGTAATTCCAAAGCATCTATGACTTCATCTACTTTCTCTACAACAGGTGGTTCTTCTACTCTGAATATGCCTTTTATACCGTTTTCTTCAAATAAACGAGCTTGGAATTCTCCAGTTGAAAGCATAAAGTCTTCTATCATATCGGAAGCTAATGTAGATTGGCAATTTTTAATACCTTTTACATCATTTTCTTCAATATCAAATTTTCGATCAAATGAATCAAAATCTACTAAACCATTCCTAATTCTTCTATGTCTTATTGCTTTAGACACTTGAAGTAAATTAAATAAGTTTTCTTTATATGATTCAAATTCTTCTAATGTTTCACCATCAAATATTTTATTTACAGAATTTTTATCAATTTTTTTCTTACTGTTTATAACACTTAAATATGTTTTTGATTCTTCCATTACAATATTACCACGTTCGTCAAACGCTATTTCATATGTTCTAGCTAATCTATCTACATTAGGATTTAATGAGCAAATACCTTTAGAATATTTAGGGTGGAACATGTGATAAGCTCCTCCATCTGGAGTATATACACTTGTTGTAGTTTGTCTTGCATGAATGTCAGAAGCACTATTCTTAGGAACATGATGTGTAACATCTGCTATACTAATTCTAACAATATCATGATTGTTTTTATTTTTGCCTACATAATATATTGCATCATCAATATCATTAGTATCTATACTGTCTATAGTTACAGTAGCATCACTTCTTAAGTCTACTCTACCAACTAAATCATTTTCAGTTACTTCCATACTAATATTTTTTACTTCTTCTTCTACTTCCTTTGGATATTCTGTATCTATACCAAATTCTATAGCTAGCATTTTCATAATTGTGCTTGGTTCATCTTTGTAACCTAGTACTGAGATTATTTCAACCTCATTATTTTCTATTTTGTATTCTACTATTGTTTCATTTGTAACTCTTTTATCATTAACTATATACTTTGTATTATTTACAATTAAATAGTTTGTATCATCAATATTAGTAATTATGCCTAATTTGTTTATATTTTTAGGTATTACATACACTATTTTATATTTTAAATTCTTTTTTTCTTTTGTTGTATATATTACATAATCATTAGGAGCACACATACCATAATCAAGACTAACAGCTTGTTTGTTTTTTGTTATTAACTTCATATTGTTGTTTATTCTTCCTAAATGGTATCTCTCATTAGTAAATGTATACCTTCCGTTTTTACTTGTTATTAAACCATTGACAGTTAATTTATTTAAAATCTCTTTTAAATCACTATCGCTCATACCTAAAATATCTCTTAAATCACTTTCAGTAAGACCTACTGGATTATCATCTAGCAATCTTAATAATTTTATTTCTTCCATAAAACCCTCCACACTACCTATATTATAAAGGATTATGAGAAATTTGTATATACAAACTAATAAAAATTCTATTTTTTATACTATAAAAAATACTACACGAAGTAGTACTTAAAATTTCCAAATATCATCACTAGATTTAACTTCTTCGTTATCTTTAGGAGTTTCTTCTATTTCTACATTTTCTGGCTCTTTAGGAAGCTCAGATACTTCACTATTTAAAGGAACCGTTAAATCTTCTACTGGCCCTTCTTTAACTCCACTTAAAGGTACTGTCAAATCTTCTTCTACACCATTTAATGGTACTGTTAAATCCTCAACAGGCTCTTCCTTTTTTTCATTATTAAGTGGCACTGTTAAGTCCTCTTCTACTGTATTTAAAGGCTCACTTAAGTTTTCTACAGGATTATCTTCAATTACTTCAACTTCATCTTTTTTATCAGAATAAACAACATCATTAAGTTTTAAATTAGATTTAGCTAGTTTCTTTAATTCTTTTTCTTTTTTCTTATCTTTTTTCTCTTTTTTGCCAACATCTTTATGACCAAAATCAGTTTTTTCAGCGATATAGCCAATAACAACCATAAGAATAACTATACCAATTATTAAAAACCATATATAATTGTCAGTAACAAATTGCATATTCACACGCTCCCTATTATTCATTAATATGATATCATTAAAACAAAATAAATACAAGACCTATATTTTTATCTTTCTAAATAATCTTCTCCTTTAAAAGGCTCAGTACGAAGTAAATCATTAAAATCTTGTTGTCTTAAAACCTCGTAAACAATAATGGCTACAGCATTAGAAACATTGAGTGCCCTTACCTTATCAGTCATTGGTATTCTCATGCAATGGTCTAAATCATCTTTTAATATTTCTTTAGGTATACCAGTACTTTCTTTACCAAAAATCAAATAAATATTAGAAGATTTATCACTATAGTCAAAAGAAGTATGTGCTTTTTTTCCATATCTTGTCAAATAATAGTAAATACCTTTATTTTTACTTTTAAAGTCTTCCCAATTTTCATAAACTGTATAATTTAAATTTTCAATATAATTTACAGCACTTCTTTTCATATGGGCATCATCTAATTTAAATCCTAATGGTTTAATTAAATGTAGATGAGTGTTAGTCGCAACACAAGTTCTCATAATATTACCAGTATTTTGTGGTATTTCTGGCTCATATAAAACAACATTAATCATTAAAATTCACTTTCTTCCACTTTTATTTCATCAATTGTTACATCAGGTAAAACAATTTTTTCTTCTTCGCATATTTGTTTAAATTTTTGTTTAAATAGCTTTAATTCTTTTATTATAGTATCAGGATAAATTCGCTTACTAAGCTTAATCGCATTATAAAAATCTAATATATTTACTGTATCACTATTTCTATATATTGCTTGTGAAAAAGCTTGTGATAAAACAGAGAAAGCTACATCTGGATACATTGCTGCTAAACCATATACTCTTTTATATGGACCAGTTGCTGAAACAATAGAAGAAATAAGCATTTTAGTTATAAATTCAGTATATTTTATATGAGCACCTGTTTTATATTCAATTCTTGGAATACTTTTCATCAAAATTTCAACAGTAGTTTCTTCACTAGGCTCTAAAACTTCAATACGTTCAAAACGTCTTAAGAATGCTCTATCTCTTACAATATATGCTTCATATTCTTCAGTAGTAGTGGCACCAATTGCTTTAATATCTCCACGGTCTAATGCTGGTTTTAAAATGTTAGCTAAATCCATTGGTCCATCAGCCTTACCGCCAATTAAAGTATGAACTTCATCTATGAACAAAATAGTTTTAGTAACATCTTTTAATTCCCTCATTAAAATACTTATAACCATTTCCTCATTATTGTCTATAGTTATTTTACCTAATAAAGAAGTAGAGTTTATTTTGATGATTTTATATCCTTTTAAAGCATTAGGAACTTCATTTCTTTGAATCAAATAAGCAAGTCCTTCAACTATCGCAGTTTTACCTATACCAGCTTTACCAGTAAGTAGTGCTGATTTGTCAGGAGTAAGTAATACAAGCATTAACTTTTCTATTTCCTTATCACGCGCTATGGCAGGATTAGTTATATATTTTTTACCAACTAATTCTTCACCATACATTTTAATAACACTAAACTTTTCTTTTTCTTTTGGTTTATCCTCAAAGTCAAGTATTTCTATATTATCATTATTCAAAAGTATCACTCCTTAATGTAACCCCAACTAATTAATCTATTCTTTATTTCTAAATAATCGCTTCTTCCTCTTATTCTAGGAGATGCCGTATTTTCTTTACCATCTACAATATTTATAGTTGTAGGTGTACCCGTGAAATCAAACATGGATTTTAACATACCATATTCGGCATCATTTACCTTGTCTAAATCAATATAATATATAGTTACATTATATTTTTTTATAATATCTGTTATTGTATCTTTAAACATATCACAATTAATACAACTTCCAGCTTCCAAAGTTATAATAAAACTATCTTTATTTGAAAACTTATTCATTAATTCTTCATAAGTTACTTCTTTATAGCTACCTTTAGAACATGCGGACAATAATAAACATCCTATCATAATTAAAAATACTTTAAATGTTTTTTTCATGCTTTTTACCACCTATCATTATTATTATACATTTTAAACAATTTAATGTAAAGAAAAAAACCACATATAAAATGTAGGTTTACTTTTTTATTATTAATAATTGACCTGGTAATAAATAAATACTATCATTATCTTCTATTATTTTATCAACATTGGTATTTAGTTTATTACTAACATCATACAATGTTTCACCATTTTCAACTATGTAAGTTTGAATATTTCCTTGTGGTATCATTAACTCTTCTCCAGGATAAATATAATCATCTTTATTTAAACCATTAATTCTTAAAAGGGTATTTAAATCAACGTTATATTTTCTAGCTATTTCGTACATATTGTCACCTTTTTGAATTGTATAATAAATAAATGGTTCTTTACTAATAGATGGAACTATTATTTGTTCTCCAACAGTCAAGTCATAATTAAATGGCAAACTATTAATCTTTCTTAAATTTTCTATACTTGTATTAAATTTGTCAGAAATTACTTGTAAATTATCACCTGGCATTACCTGATAAATTGTATACACATAATCACCTCAATTTATTATATGTATAAATTGAGGAAATGCTAACGAAGTGTATCAATAAAATCTTCCATAGTTGTAAGTGAAGATAATGTTAATCTTGGAATTCTAAATAAATCTGTTCCTGGCTTAGACATACCAAGAGTATTATGAATTCCAATAAATGCCATCTCAAATCCTGTTTCTTTTAGTATTTCTATAAGTCTATCGTTATAGTCATAAAAAGGATATGCGAAAGCAAAAGCGCCATTTAATTTTTCTCTACTTATTTTCAAATCTTCTAAGATAACGTCTTTATCTTCACATAGTAATTGACTACCTTGATTACCTCCAGGACATTTATTAGCATTATGCATATTATTTGTATGAGATTGTAATTCTACATATGTAGAATTTATTTTACTTGGATCTATCCATGAAGCAACTACGAAATAAGTAGCGTGTATTTTGTATTCTTCTAGAATTTCAACCGCATTTTCTATTAAATAGCCATCATCTAAGGTAAGAACTATACTTTTTTCTGGTATTTGTATCTTTCCTTCTAAAAATAATTTTAAATCTTTCATAGTTAAAGCAAAATAGTTATTATCACTCAAATATTTAATGTGACTTCTAAACTGACTTTCAGGATGACATATATAAGAATTATCGCATCTTTCACCATCTTTATAGACAAAATGATATGCAAGAGTTCTTATATCGTTTCTAGTTTTAATATCACTATTATTGTTTTCTATAATTTCTTTAACATCTTCTTTTTTTACATAAAAAAGTCTATTAAAAATTTCGACGTAGTATTTATCCGTATCTTTAATTATTATTGGTAGATTATAACTTTTATTTACAGTGTAAACGTTATCGTTATCATCATAAAATTTTGTTATATCATTTGTTATAATATTTTCATTGAAAACTACGTAGTTTTTATAATAATTATCGTTTTCTATTGTTTCAGTAGTTGGATTAACATTTTCTACTTCTATAAAATAATCCAAATCATTAATATGAAAATATTTTGTATTTTCATCTATTATAATATCACTTAATGAAACTACAGTTCCTTTAGAAAGAGAGCCTATTATTTTGTATTCTTCATCATTTTTTTCATATAAATTGGCTTCTTTATTAGTTGTTACATATAAGCTATAGTGTGCTTTTATTGCTTCTATTTTATCTAAACGATTATTCTCTATGTCTTTTTTATAGTTATTATAAATGAATAAACCTAAAACACAACCTAATATAAATATCAAAAATATAGCTATTTTTTTCATACAATCACCATTTCCATTATACTTTAATAAGTATCAATTTGTCCATTCTTATTTTAATATATTCGCAATAAAGATAAAAAATTAATAATTTATCTATTCAAAAAAAATATTATGTGGTATAATGAATGAGAACTGCTCGTGTGGCGGAACTGGTAGACGCGTACGACTCAAAATCGTATAACTTTGTTGTAAGAGTTCGATTCTCTTCACGAGCACCAAATTAATTGATAACTCAAGCTTTTCGAGTTTAAGTAATAAACGTACAGTATTTTCAATATATTGTGCGTTTTTTATAAGTTCAATAAAAAACAAATAGATAACTCAATATCTATTTGTAATATATATTACTTAAATAAATCTAATAATTCTTTTTTAACATTTTTAACTTTGCATTTAATAGCAATCATTTCAATTAAATCAATAATAGCACTAATTATAACTACAACACCAACAGTTTTTGTAACAACTATAGTACTATTTATAGGATTAATTATTACTACAACTGAAGCAGCTATTAAAAGTAAAGATACTAGTAAAGGTAAAACCCAATTACCTAAATCTAATTTTTTAATAACAACTGCCAAATTAATCTTGTTAATCGCACTCATCATAAGATTAGCAAATATATAAGCACTAATTATTATAGTTATTAAACTATTATCCATTAGGATTAAAACACCAGATATAATTGATAAAAAGCTATAAAGCAAAGAAAAATCAAATATACTTCTAAATAATTCAGAAGATATATAACGGCCTATTATAAAAGCACCAAGCAAAATAAGCAATATACCTAATATAACTGCCATAGTTTCAATAGATGCACTAGTTTCAAAAATTAATAGGCACCCTAACAAAATACTAACAATACTAGATATAACTGATAAGAAAAATACTCTGTTAAATAATTCATTTAGTTTCATTTTACCATCTCCATTATAATGGTAGCACTTTTTTAGAAAAAATGCAACTAATCTTCTTTATATTTAGATTTAAACAAATCGATTTCATCATTAGAGTTTTCTACAACTTCTATTTTAGGTAATTCACTCTTATCTTTAAGACCAAAATAATCCAAAAACTTATTAGTAGTACCATACATATATGGTTTGCCTGGTTTGTCTGATCTCCCTAAATTTTTAATCAAATCTCTTAATAATAATTTTTTTATTGCATTCATAGAAGAAACTCCTCTGATTTCATCTACTTCAACTCTTGTTATAGGTTCATTGTAAGCAATAATTGCTAGGGTTTCTAAACAAGACTGTGTAAGCTCTTTATTATTTTCTTCTACAACTAATTTTTCATAATACTCCTTGTGTTCTACTTTAGTAGTAAGCTTATATTTATTTCCAAGAAGCTCTATTTTAATACCTCTATCCGGACTCGTATAGTCTTTACTCAACTCAGAAATTAAATTATTAGCTTCTAAAGAATCAATGTTTAATAATTCACATATCTGATTTAAATCTAGACCATCCTCACCAACTAAAAAAAGTAATCCTTCTAAAACTGCCTTCATTTATATCCCCCTATCTATTAAAAATATTTTATCAAAATTTCTTTCTTGTCTTATTTCAATTTCTTGTTTTCGTGTTAAATCTAAAACAGACAAAAAAGTAACTATAACATATTCTTTATTAAAAACATTAAATAATTCTGTAAATTCAAGTTTTTTCTTTGTTTTAATTAAATTCTTTATTTCTTTGCTTCTTTTATAAACAGAGTATTCCTTGTTAGTTATTTTAGTATCAAGTGGTTTTAAAGCTACTTTTTTATCTAAAAAACTTTTAAAAGCTTCTACTAATATATCAATACTAGAAGTTTCTATTACTTCGTCTTCTTTTTTAAATTCAGTTAATAAGGAAGGCTCTTTTGTAAAAAATTCTTTTCTATTATTTTCTAACAATTTAAAATCATTTGTTACTTCTTTATACAATTGATATTCTTTAAGTCTATCAATTAAATTTTGTCTTGGATCAATAACTTCTTCTAATTCTTGTTTTTTTCTAGGTAACAATATATTAGATTTCATTTCAATCAATTCAGCTGCTAAAACTAAATACTCACTAGCTATACTTAAATTGATTTCTTGCATTTGTCTTATAAAAGACAAGTATTGCTCAGTTATTTTTTCTATCTCTATATCCTCTATTTTTATATTATCTTTTTTTAAAAGAAATAAAAGTACATCTAGAGGTCCTTCAAAATCATCTATTACAAATTTATATTCCATATTACATCCCTTTTAAATTATATCAAAAATTATTAATATTTTCTACTTGTTGTTTTAGAAAATTACCTTTATAATGGATATAGGTGAACTACATGAAACAATTTAATATGATAGATGAAAATTTTATATGCGAACACTGCAAAAAAGAGGTTTTACCTCTTAAATATAGTGCTAGGGATCATTGCCCTTTTTGCTTATATTCAAAACATTTAGATATACTTCCTGGGGACAGACAAAACAAATGTCAAGGATTAATGAAACCAATTGGTATTGAAAAGTTTAAAGATACTTATAAAATAATCTATAAATGTGAGAAGTGTAATCAACTACACAAAAATATTATGGCCAATGACGATGATTATAATTTTATCATTAATTTATCAATTGCAAAATAAAAAGCGTAGGCAAAGGCTACGTTAATAAGCTAGATAATTGTGGTAAAAATAATACTACCAATATCAATATTAATAATATTGTAACTACTAATACCATCCCTGCTTTACTTTCTTTTTTTTGCACTTCTTTTTGAGTTGCCTCTTTTTCTTTAACGATTTGTGGTTTAGTAGTATCAATAACATCTACTATTTCAGTTGACTCATCAATTGGCTTTGTCTCTTGTTTTTCTTCTTTAATTTCTTGTGTTTCGTTTTGCGTTTTTTCTACGCTTACTGTGTTCGCATTTTCCACATTATCTAAAGTAGTATTGGTGATTGTTTCAACTGGTTCTACTTTTTCTATAGGAACAGGTTCTACTGTAGGATTTACTACGACATTTGGTGTATTAGTTCCTTTTTCGTTAACATCTATTATTTCTAATTTTTCGTCATTCATATTTAATCTCCTTTACTATTGATATAAGATATTATAGCAAATATTTTACATTAGTGAAAGTACTTTAATAAATTTTGAATTTAGAATGTTACTTTTCGTAATTTTGATTCCTAGTGATTTTATGTAACTTCTGTTAATCATAGTTAGTAATAAACAAAAAAGAGTTCTATTAGAACTCTTAGTCAATACTAATTAATTTAGTATTTTTCTTTTCTTCTTGTTTTGGAATAGTAATATTTAATACACCATTATCAAAATTTGCTTTAATTGTTTCTGAATCAACATTTCCTACATAGAAACGTCTTTGACTTTTGCCATAGAAACGTTCCTTTTTACTATAGTTTTTGTTTTCTTCATCATTTTTTGCTTCTTTTGTAGCAGTGATTGTTAAATATCCATCATCACACTCAATGCTTATATCTTTTTTATCTATTCCTGGAACATCAGCCTCTATGTGATAGTTTCCATCTTTTTCATAAACATCACACTTCATATCAACTGAAGTCTCCTCATTTAGTAAATCATCAAATATACTATCCAAATAAAATTTTCTTGGTAACATATCTCATTCCTTCTTTCCTTTACGATTATAATTATACCACTATTTTAGCAGTTGTCAATAGGGAGTGCTAAAATATTACAATTTTTTTCATTTTTTATGAATGTTTGACATTTTCTGCATATTATATATTGGGTGAAGTTATGGCTATTGTTAAGTACACTGAAAAGGAAAGAAATTTACTGGCTAGATTAATGCGAGCTGAAGCAGTTGGTGAAGGTAATTTAGGAATGTTAATGGTAGGAAATGTTGCTGTTAATAGAGCTCTTGCTAATTGTTTAATTTTTAAAGATATTACTACTATAAGTGATGTTATTTATCAGGATCCAGGTGGTTTTTCTGGGAAGGATAGTCCTTTATTTTTTAGTAATCCTACTACTAGAGAAAAAGAACTAGCTGATAAGGTATTAATGGGCAAGTATTATCATCCTGCTACTAATGCATTATGGTTTTATGCACCTAATACTGGTGTTAGTTGTTCTACTACTTGGTGGGGCCAAGATTTAGCTGGTAGATATAAAAGTCATTGTTTTTATAAACCAGATGCTGGAGTATGTAAAGAATTACATTAAAAAAACTCTCATTATTTTCTTTTTGAGAGTTTTTGTTTTGCTTTATTTTGAATATCTATTTAATAAATATATTTTTAAATGATTAATTTTTGACCTATTGCTAAGGTGTTACTTGTTAAGTTATTCTGCCTTTTTATATCTGATACGGTTTTATTATATTTTCTAGCAATTGAATATAAGTTGTCGCCGCTTTTTACTGTATATATTATGGTTGATTGTGAAGTTGGTATAATTAGTTTTTGACCTATTGTTAGATTATTTGTATTAAGATTATTTGCTTTTTTTAATTC
>JALELF010000004.1 GCA_022771715.1 Bacillota bacterium | reverse complement strand
TAGCTCTAGGATTATCCCAAGAACGGAATACAGCTTTAACAGCCCCCATTAATTGTTCTCTTGGGTCAGTTGGGAAATCTTCACCAATCTTATTTTTGTATTCTTCTTTGAATTGTCTTGCTAATTCTTTTAAATCATCAGCAGTTAATTCAACATCTTGAGTTACGCCTTTAGCTTCTTTCATTTTATCGATAAGTTGTTCAAAGTATTTTTTACCAACTTCCATTACTACATCAGAATACATTTGAATAAATCTTCTATAGCAATCCCATGCCCATCTTGGATTATTAGATTTAGTTGCTAAAGTTTCAACTACATCTTCATTTAAACCTAAGTTTAAAATTGTATCCATCATACCTGGCATTGAAGCACGTGCTCCACTTCTTACTGAAACTAATAAAGGATTTTCTTTATCGCCAAATTTCTTTCCAGTAATTTCTTCCATTTTAGCTACATATTCAAAAATTTCATTTTCGATTTCGCTATTTATGTTTTTACCATCTTCATAGTATTTAGTACAAGCTTCTGTAGAAATCGTAAAACCTTGAGGTACTGGTAAACCTAATTTAGTCATTTCTGCTAAGTTAGCACCTTTACCACCAAGAAGATTTCTCATTGAAGCGTCGCCTTCACTAAAAAGGTAAACATATTTCTTCATTTCTATTCCTCCTTTAGTTACATTTATAATTGTAGCAAAAAAATGAATAAAAAAAAAGTATTTTTAATAACTTTTTAATACTTTTTTTATTAATAAAATATTTTATCATAGGCACATTCTGATTCTATCATTGATGAAGCGGTTGCCACTCCCTGATTATAGTTTTTGTAAGCACAAATTCCACTATCATATATAACTATAGCTACACTTCCATCTTTTATATAAATCATGCCACTTTGCGGCAACTTACCACTTAATTCTAAAGGGTTATTTTCTATTTCATGATTTTTTATTTCTAGTATAGCATTTAATAATGGTTTACCATATTCAATTTCATAATTTTTAATATATGTATCAGTGGCTTCAACTAGTCTTTCAGCAGTCATTAATACTGTTTTTTCTCTAGCGCTATTATATACATTTATACCCATAGGTGTTATTACTAAAGCAACTACTCCAATTAAAGCAACTACTGCTAAAACTTCTATCAAAGTAAAACCTTTCCTCATCGTACACTTCCTTACTATATAAATATAATAACACATTTTTTGACTAGCTTCAATTAATTTTTTTTAATTCTTTTACTAGTTTTTTTGAATCATTTAAATTAAGTCCCATAACTTTTTCTATATAACACTTGGCGCATATAGATAAGTAATTACCCGAATCAATTACAATTTGCTCACCATTTCTTACAAAATTACCAAATTTATCTTTTCGAGCATTGAAAATAGCCTCAGGATGATTTTCACAATTGCAAATAGTTTTCAATTTTATTAAATCGTCAGCAAGTACCAATAATTTTTTGCTTCCAGGGAACGTCTTAGTCATAAAATCAGCCTTAAGTCCATAACATTCAATTGGAATATTATAGTCTTTATTTATATTATATAAATCTATAATTTGCTTTTCCGTTAAAAATTGACACTCATCAACAAAAACATAATTAAAACCACAATCGTGCAAAAAGCCACCATAAGTATATAATCTATCATCATCGATTACTAAATCAGCTTTTCTAGAAATACCAATACGTGATTTAATATATAATTCTTCTCTATCAAGACGAGGCTTAATTGTGAAGACTTTCAAGCCTTTTACTTCTAATTCTTTAGCTTTAATTAATAATTTAGCACTTTTACTAGAGTTCATCGCACCATAATAAAACTGTATATTCGATCTATGTGAATCATTAATAATACCATTTATTTTTTCTATATCATCAGCAAGTTCTAAAGCTCTTTTAGTTCCACTAGTGAGATTACCATTATATAATCTATCTCCATATAGTTGAACTTCTATATCTAAAGCTTTTGAGCCAATAAAAAGTGAAAAAACTTGATCTTCTGTTAGTAAATGGGCGCTATCAACGAATATATTAGATATACCATTTTTTTTACAATTAATCATAAACTCAAACAAATCATCATTAAGTTTAGCATCAACTTCTCTAATTAATTTAATATCTCCTTCAAATTTAGAAACAATAGTTTCATCATTTAAGGCATTCATTACAATAGTTTTTGCACCTTGTTCTTTAAAGTTATAATCTGTTTGACATAAATCAGTTGATTTTCCATTTCCATATTTATAAATTAATTTGCTCATTTTTATTTCCTTCCTCTTGGATGACAATCCAAATATGTTTTTCTTAAACCTTCATTTGTAACATGAGTATAAACTTCAGTAGCCGATAAAGTAGCATGTCCAAGTAATTCTTGAACTGTTTTTAAATCGGCACCTTCTTTTAATAAGTGAGTGGCAAATGTATGCCTTAAGACGTGAGGGCTTACATTTTGTTTGATAGATGCTTTTTCTACTATTTTGCTAATTATAAGCCTTACTCCTCTATCAGTAAGAGGTGTACCATTTTTGTTTAAAAGCAAAATGTCAGTATTAGTTTTAATAAGTATATTTCTTGATTTATTTAAATATAGATTAAGAGCGCTTTCTAAAGTGTCTCCAAATAGAACTATTCTTGATTTTTTACCTTTACCAAAAATAGTAATTGATTTATCAAAATTATTAATATCACTTAACTTGATACTAACAAGTTCACTAACACGAACTCCTGTAGAATATAATATTTCAAGTATTAAATTATCTCTTATTCCAAGTACAGTACTGGTATCAATGCTTTCAAATAAAGACGATAATTCGTTATAGTAAAGAAATTTAGGCACTCTTTTTTCTAATTTGGGATTTTTAATAAGTACCATAGGATTAGACTTTATAACTCGATTTTTAAGTAAATATTTGTAAAAACTTCTTAATGAACTAATATATAAGCAAAGTGTTTTATTTGAATAATTATGTTTATCTAAACTACGTAGATAATTCCTGACAACTAAATTATTAGCGTCTTTAATATCAATACATTCTTTGTCAAGAAATTCCAAATATTCTAATACTACTTTCTTATAATTATTAACAGTATGAATTGAATATTTTTTCTCATAAGTTATATAATCAAAAAAATCATCTTTATATTTCATCTACTTTAATATACTCACAATCTATAATAGAATAAATATAGCCTTCTACTTTTTTATCAGTTATTTTTTTAACAAAATTAATATATTTTTTTACTTGATTTATATAACTATCTTTATTTATTTCTTTCATTTTATAATCTACAACAATAAATTTATTATCACACTCAATTAGTAAATCAATAATTCCTTCTTCTTCATCAACAAACTCATATTCTTTGTAAATATTAATATACTCTTTCATAAAAGGCATTTTAAATAAATTAAGTATTTTTACTTTCAAATAATCACTTAAATTATATTTTTTTATATCTTCTTTATAATTGTTAAAATCCAAATATTCCAATACTTCATGAATTTTGATACCTATATTCATATCAGTGTAATTAGTAATATCATAAGTACTAGAATAGTTTATCTTTTCTTTCTCTTCTAGTTTGATATTAATACTTTTATAATCATATTCTTTATAAATTTGATCTATTTTATCTTCGTAATTAGTTGTTTTTAATAATTCATAATCCTTACTAGGAGTGACTTTAATTTCTTTAATAAACGGAATTAAAAATTTTTTTATGGACAACAGCATATCTAAAAACGAACGATACTCCAATCTTTCTAAATCATTAACTACTTTATCGTAAGGTAAATTAAAATTAGAAATATCATTAATATTGCATACCATAATCATCTTTTCTTTCGCTCTTGTCAAAGCCACATAAAAAAGTCTTATTTTCTCTTCAACATCTTCTTTAAAATAATTTTTTTTAACTAAGTTTTTAAGAATAGTATTCTTTATTCCTTCATTAAAAACAGGCGAAATTATTTTATACTTATTGTCATATAAAAAATTGGAATTAACATCTCTTACATTGAATTTCTTATATAATGAAGCAAAATAGCAAACAGGAAATTCAAGTCCTTTAGATGAATGAATACTCATAATACTTACAGCATTTCCGCTATCTTTTTCTTTAGAATATTTTATATCGATTCCACTTTCAAATAGTTTATCAAAGTAAGCCACAAAATCTTTTAAATCATAACCAAGACTTTCTAAATTACCAGCAACACTTACTAAATAATCTAATTTAATATTATTTTCTTTTATGTTTGCTATTTTAATAGTTGCCATATACATATCAAAAGTTTTATATATTTCTAAAAGTAATTCTTTCAAAGAATGTTTTTCATAATAACTTTCTAGATATTTAATTTTATCAACAACGTTTTCAAATTCTTTGGTATTTTCTAAATTATTTATATTTTTAAATATTAATTCATCACTAAATTCACATAAATAGCTGCGAGTAATACTGACTAAAGAATAATTAAATAACGAAAAGTCATTTGTATAAAAACAATTAATGGCATTTAATATATTTCTTAAAACAAAAATAACACTGTTATAAGAAAAACTCTCATCTTTATAAAGAATTAAAGGAATATTTTTATATTCGAATATTTTTTTGTACACATCAAAGCTTGTCTTTCTATCTAATAAAATAACAAAGTCTTTATAAGCTATATTTCTAAATTCTTTCTTTTTAATATCAAATACTTGATAATTATTTTTTATTTTATTATTAATATCATCTATAATTGCAAATATTTCAACTTCTTCTTTAGTAAAGTTTTCTTTGTATTCATCGTAGGAATAATTAAGTATTTCTAAATAATTGTTATAACCATTGTCTTGATAATTGGTATTGCCAAACTTTAATTTTTGAAAATCATCATAATCAACGCCACCAATATTATAATCCATTATGTGTTCAAATATTAGATTAATGCTTTCTAACACTTCTTTGCGAGAACGGAAATTTTTGTTTAAATCTATGGTAATTCCTTCACCATTTTTATATTTATAATATGTGTTAGTAAAGATTTTCGCATTAGCGTTTCTAAACTTATAAATAGACTGTTTAACATCACCTACCATATACAAGTTATTATTGCTAAACAATGATAAGAAATATTCGTTATTATCATTGGTGTCTTGAAATTCATCGACCATTATTTCATTAGTATTGTTTTTGATTTCATCTAAAATTTCTTTATTTTCTTTTAAAATTTTAATACTTAAAAATAATATATCATTAAAATCAAAACAATTATTTTTTACTTTAAAATCAAAAATTCTATTATTATATTCTCTTAAAATACCAATTATTATTTTGGTGTAATTAGCACTTTCTAATAACTCTTTTTTTACTTCTTCTATACTACTATAATTAATATTTTCATTTATTTCACTATAATAAGTTTTAACTTTATCTATAATATTTTTAGAAAATTCTTTTTCTAAGTCATTTATGTCTTTGCTTCTAGGAAAACTTTTAAATTTAAGATTTTTTAGTGTTAAAACACTATCATAATTATTGGTATCAATACTAAAAATATCAGTTAATTCTCTAGCATAATCTAATATTTTTTCATCGTTAACATTATCAATTATTTCATTTAATAAATCTAAAATCACATTAACATTTTCTTTTATAAGGGTAATATAATCATTAATAACCAAATCAATATCAATAATATGATTATAAAAACTATCTTTATCACATATTCCACTTATTTTATTATTAATTTCATTTATCATGTTTTTTATAGGAACATCATCTTTGTTAGTAAATGTGTCTATAAAATGTCTAAAATCTTCTTTATTGTACATTTCTAAAAACAAATCATCTAAAATTTTATCTTTATTTATTTGTAAATAAACATCATCTACTATATTAATATGGCTACTTAAATTAAGCAAATAATGATATTTTTTTACAATAGATAAGCTAAAAGCATCAAATGTAGTAATGTTAGATGAATCAAGAAGAGCTAACTGATTAGCTAAGAAACTATCTTTTTTTATACTTTCTCTTATTCTATCTTTCATTTCCTTAGCGGCAGCATTAGTAAAGGTTAAAACAATTAAGTCATTTATATTAACACCATGTTTTAATTTGTAAATTACTCTTTCTGTTAAAACAGCTGTTTTACCACTACCAGCACCAGCACTAACTATTATATTATTACCAGACTCTTCTATAGCACGCCACTGCTCGTCAGTCCAATAAGAATTTACTGGCTTACTCATAAAACCACCTACTTTCACTCGTTTAAAAACTCTAAATTTTTATATTCTTTTAAATTAACGATATCATTATTTGTCATATAACATATATCTTTATACGGACAAAATTCACATGATACGTTACTATTACCAAGACGTTTAGGATTTATTTTAAAATCACTTTCTTTTATGCATTTAATAACATTGTCAATATTATTAGAAGTAATATTAATTAATTTTTCTAAAGCAATATCATTCAATACTTTTGAGGTTGAGTAAAACGTATTATCACTTTTAACTCTAAGACCTTTAATAAAAGAATTAATTTCGAAATCTCGATCAATACTTCTAACATTTTTAATATTATCAATTGTATAACCTACCCATTTATATTCATCTAATAAAATGTCAAGATAAGTTTTGCCATTACTACTTTTAAGTACGTCAGATAAAATTGGTTCGAGATACATACCAGTAAAGACAGGATTTTCAATAACGTTAGTGTTTTTTATTAAATATAAATATGTAAGTAATTGCATATCCATACCATATACGACTTTGTTAAAATCAGCATGCAATAAACCAGTTTTATAATCTACTACAATTACGTAAGTATTATTTTCATCAGTTAAAGTCATTATTTTATCTATTTTCCCAACTACTTTTATATTTAAATCATTGTCTTTAATAATACTAAACCACTTTTCAAAGTAAGTACCAGAATAATCGCTACGTTCTAATTGTTTATCCATAATATTTATTAATTGCAGTAGCAATTTTTTGTATTTAGCATAATAGAACTCATCCTTAGTACTCATATTATCTTTTACAAGTGTACTTTCTATAATAGTATTAATGTCTTCTTTAGTTTTGTAGTATCTCTCTAAAACAGAATGAAATAAATTACCAATTTCTAAGCTAACAGTTTCTTTATTTTTTCTAATTTTTAAAATATTTTCTAAGAAGAATCTAAATTGACATTTATAAAACACATCAATATTAGAAAAAGATAATTTGATTCCTTCAATACTTTGCTTTAAAATATCTGGATTTATTTTTTTATATCTATTGTTATATGTATTATAAGGTATTTGAACATTATTATATAGATAAGACAAATTATCGTCTTTAAAGTTATATTTTATAAATTCATCTAACTTTTGTCCTAAAATAATACTATTTAAATTTAAATTACTAAAATTATAACTTTTTTTAACTATTTCACATTCAATTTCTTCATAAAAATTAGATATTTTATACTTATTAAATGGTGTTTTTAATTTATAACTTAAATATATATTATTTTTGTATAATATTTTTTTTAAACTATTTTTTAAATTTGCATTTTTTAAAGTACTTGTATCTAAGTCTAATTTTTCTTTTTCTAAATCGCTTAAATAATCAGAATCATCTAACATATGAGGAAAAACATCTTGATTGAAGCCTAAAATAAATACTTTGTTATCATCCTCTATTTGACTAATATTAATCGCTTCAACATAATTATTGTAATTATATTTAATAAAGGTATTTTTTAACTCATAAATAAATACTTCATATATTTCCAATAATTTATTTTTTTCATAAGGTAATAATATATCAATAATTTTATTTTTGATTTCATTTTTCTCATCAATTTCTTTAATAAAATTAATTAATTCTAAAACGTTTAAAGATTTATCTAAATTATTAATTACTTTTTTTACACTAGACAAATTATATAAAGAAGTTTTCTTAATTACATAAGGAATATTAAATAAAGAAAATATTCTACTAATTACGCCATCATATATATCTTCACTTTTAATTATTTTTATTTTGTTTATATCAGTACCTTTTGATACTAAGTCAACTATTTCTTCTGCAACAAAACTAACTTCTTCGTCAATATCAGCACATTCATAAATTGTAATTGTTTTTTTTGCTACTTCTTCTATATCGTAAGTAACTGAAAGATTAGAAAATAGTAAATCAAACTCTTTTGTTCTATCATAACCTTTTACTAGTATTTTTTTATTTTTTATATATTCTTTAAAGTCATCATTGAAAATTAAATAATCGTTTTTTTCTAAATCTTTTTTAATATTTAATAGTTTTTGAGTTTTAAAAGAAACGTCTTTAATATAATACAAATTATTCATTATTGTTTTGGCGTTTTCCGGTAATAAATTATATTTATTAACTAAATAATAAATTGAACCTTTTTTATATTTATATAAATATTTTTCTTTAAACTCTTCAATGCTAATAAATTTTATTTTAAGTAATTTATTTTCTTTAATGATTTGTTTTTTTATATTGTTTGGGCATATTAAAATATCATAGTATTCTATATTTTTCATAACTCACGACCTTGCATTATATATTCATTTTAGCATACATTTGTACTTTGAACAATACTTTTATAATATTTTTTCTAATTTGCGTATTATTAAAAAAAGTGGTAAAATACTTCGTAATTAGGGGGGCTATTATGTTAAATTTAAATAATTGTTTTTTTCATTTCGTAGGTGGATATCAAATATTAGATACAACTAAAAGTATTGAAAAACTAAAATCCATTTTAAATAATGGCTATATTTTATCAAGAGAGAAACAAAAACTATTATTAAATACTGATTATTCAAATAATGGAAGAAATTGGAATGGTGAAAAATATATATCAATATGTAAAATAGGAAAATGTAATGATGAATATGAAGATGATGAAGAAAATGCTTATGATACTTTTTGTTATACAAGTGCCACTTGCATCATATTAGATCATAACGCATTATATAAAAGAAGAAAAAACTATTGGCACATGCAGGGCGAAATACAAGTAGAAGACACTATAAATTCTAACTCATTTAAAGGAATTGGTATTCAATTCAATAGTTATTTTGATTTAATTTTAAACGAAATACCAGATAAAAGAAAATTAGAATTATTAAAATCTGATATTGAATTATTTGAAAAAATTCAAAAAATAGCTAAACAATACCCAATATATTCATTAAATAATGGTGAACTAGCTAGCGATTATTTAAAAAAGGAAAAACAAATAATAAAATAAAAATTCACAAAACAGTGAATTTTTTTATTTAAAGAAACCATTTTCTACCATTTTAGTTTCATTAACTACGACGAATGCTTTTGAATCAAGAGACTTAATTAAATACTTCAATTGATTTATTTTTTTCTTATCAATTTCCATAAATAACATATATTTATCATGATCTTCTTTGCCTTTAACGTTTACAACTGATACAGCAAAACCTTCTTCTCTAATTTTATCGACTATTTTATGATTATTGTTAGACAAAACAACTTGGACACTCAATGTACCAGAAACAAATTTATCAGATAAAATACCACCTATATATGTACCTGTTGCATATCCTAAAGAATAAGATAAAGCAATAAAAATACTAGTTTCAGTAGTGTTTAAAGCTTCTTTTACTATTAAAAACCAAACAAGTATTTCAAAAAAGCCAATAAGACTCGCAACTAACTTATTTCCTTTAACAGTAATAATCATCCGTACTGTTCCAAGCGATACGTCAAGAATTCTTACAAAAAATATCTTTACACATAAAATAAAAAGCTCCATATATTACCTACTTTCGTCTATAAATATTTTTGACAAAATAAAGGAATATATGTAAAAAAAGTAGAATAAATCTACTTAAAATATAACTGAATTAAATTACTTAATGATTCATATTCATTAGTATTATTATTTTTAACTTGAAGATTTTTTATTTCTGGCATTGTACGAAAGACTGTTTTATTTGTTTTTACATTTAAAATTTCTCTTGCACCATATTGAGCACCATTAATATTATTTGTGTATGCTGCAGCGCCACCATTAACAGTATATGTCATGTTTCTAGGCCCCTTAATCAATTTACCTCCTAATTTTAATGCACTAACATTTGTAACATTGCTCAAAATTACTATAACAAGCACAGTTATAGTGATGCAACATTTTACTTTTTTTAAAATTCTTCCTACTCCCAAATCTTTTTGCATAAAAAATTAAAACTTAGAATCATTTATAGTACAAAGCAAATCAAACTACATCAAAAGCAAAAAAAATACATCATACATGCTAATTAAACTTGACCATTAGTTATTTATTATTCTACATTCAACCTCCTTACATAATATGATTTTCATATCAGCTTTTCATTAATTAAGCAAATATTTCAATTACCAACTTTTCAAATAATCAAATAAAATCAGTCGTATTAATATAATTATAAAACTTAAACTTAAAACCCCCAATTATAAAGTTTTAAGTTGAGTTCAAAGTAGAATTTTCATCTACCATTACATCATAATTCACACATTTTTATTAAAAACATCACAAGGCATACTTCTATATATTGAATATATCATATTAGTGCTGCTTTATCAAAGTTATATTTAAATACTTCTTTCAAAAAAAACAAGTGAATATCACTTGCTTACTTTTCAGAATAAACGCTTGCTTGTTTACGGTCACGTCCTAAACGTTCAAATTTAACATAACCATCAACTTTAGCATATATAGTATCATCTTTTCCAATTCCAACATTTTTACCAGGATATATTTTAGTACCCCTTTGACGATAAATGATAGATCCGCCTGTTACAAATTCGCCATCGCTAGCTTTAGCGCCTAACATTTTAGGTTTAGAATCACGTCCATTTTTTGTAGAACCTTGTCCTTTTTTATGAGCGAATAATTGAATATTTAATATCAATAATTTAGGCATGGATACACCTCCTTATATAATAATTTTTACATTTTTTGGATAGCTTTTTGCTAAATCTTGTAATAAATCAATTAAACTAATCAACAATGTATCAATATATTCGTTGTGCATTTTAATATCAATATTGATATATCCGTCTTTAACAGTATATTCAATAGCATTTTCATTAAATCTAACTATTGAATTTATAGCTAAAGTAACCATTGAACTTATACTAGCACATACAATATCTTTCCCAATATCATCATAATCAGAATGACCTTTTACTTCTATATTAGCAATATACTCATCTTTTTTTAATACTTTAATATTTGTCATATTACTTTTCTACTATTTTCTTAATAACTACTTTAGTATATGGTTGACGATGTCCTTGAGTTCTATGGTAATTTTTCTTTTGATTATATTTGAAAACTTTAATTTTCTTATTCTTACCATGTTTAACAACTTCACCAGTAACTGTTACGTTATTTAAGTATGGTCTACCAGCAACACCATTAAGCATTAAAACTTTATCGAAAGTAACTTCTTTTCCAGATTCAACATCTAATTTTTCAATGTAAAGTTCTGTTCCTTCTTCAACGTAGTATTGCTTACCACCAGTTTCTATAACTGCTTTCATTTCTTAACCTCCTTAATTTCTAATACTCGCCATTAAGGTACTAAATAGTTTTTAACCTTTTCTGTGCGGTTGTAGAGTGAGGCCCTACACGTATGACATTTTATCACAAATTCTTTCTTCTGTCAAACATTTTGCTAAGAAAATCCTTTTCTTTTATAATATTGTTATTTATAAATAAAACATGTGTTTTCTCTTTAAACATTTTTGATATGTTGTTAATTTTTTTTATTTTTTTATACTTGATTTTATACAAATATCTTTCAAATAGAAACTTATTCCAAATTATATCAATATCTTTATAATAATTAAACAGTTTTGTTAGTAATAACATTATTGACAAAAAGAGTAACAAATTAAAATTATCTATCATTACAATAAAAAGTGCAAATATAGTTATTAAAGATATAAGTATAGTTAAAATATAACTTTTTTTAAATGGAAATATTTTATTTAAAAAGATATTTAAAACTTTAGAACCATCTAAAGGATATATTGGTAAAATATTAAAAAATAATATAATTTTATAATATTTAATAAACAAATAATTATTAGTGTTTAATAGTAATAAAAAAACAGTTTGAAATATTATTCCAGCTATAGCTATTATAAATTCTTCTAAAGAGCTAGTATTAATCTTTTGATTAAAAATGGTCAAACCACCAAATGGAAAAATAATTACTTTATCAATTTTCCATTTAAAAAGTAGACCAGTAACTATATGTCCTAATTCATGTATAAAAATAATACTAGTAAAAACTACAAAATCTTTAAATAGACCAGTCATAAAACACAAAAAAGAAACAATAAAAAAAAGAAAGTGTATTTTAAATGTAATCTTCATAATTCATTACTTTTCCATCTTTCATAAATACTAAGTAAAGTTCGCTATTTACTTCCCCTATCAAAGAACCTTTACTAATATAATCATACATTTTAACGTTAAAGTTTTCTATATTGCCATACCATACTTCTAAACCATTTTCACACTCAACAATTACTGTTTTATTGTACCCTTCTTTCTCACCAACAAAAATAACTATACCATTGTCAAGTGATGGGACTAGATAATTATTATCTACTTGTAATTTAACGCCATTTAAATATATATTTTTGTTTTCATATTTTAATTTTTCATTAAACACTGTTTTAGTATTATCTTTAAATATGTCAAAAGGAATTGGGCTTCCAAAATATTTTTGATACATTTTATTTATGCTTGCAAAATTAATGTTATTATTGTAAAACTTTTCATAAAATACTTGTCTAAATGAATTGTTTGTTTTCAAAACAATAATTATAATTAGAAATATAGCAGTAGTAAAAAGAATTTTATTTATGAATTTAGGAATTCTTACTTTTTTGTTTTTTTGATTAATATATTTTTTATATTTATTTATATCCACTATATCACCAATTAATTATATGAAAAAAATAGTCAATTTATACTATTTTAAATCAATATTGTTTTTCATTGTCCATACCTGATTATTACTATCAGTAAAACTTCCTCCTAAATAAGTAAACCACCTGCACCAATGGCCATTAATAGAATGTTTTTTACCATTAGTTTCAAATTTGTCTAACCATTTTTCATCAGAGTCTTGTATAAATATAGCTCCACCAATAGAAGCATAGTCCTCAACGACTTCTTTAGCTGGCTGTTCTCCTGAATGATATAATGCGTCGCCACTGCCAGTTAATATGGTTACATTGTTATCTTTCAAAATATGAGCTTTATTATTTTTTAAAATATAAGATGATGGATTCATTAGTAGTACTCTTGAAA
>JALELF010000040.1 GCA_022771715.1 Bacillota bacterium | reverse complement strand
AGGTTTAGGTTCACAGGAAAATAAGTTGGAACAATTAATGATGTTTTCTAGAACAGTTTCTACTTTACAAAATAAAGCTCGTGAAACTAAGTATAAAAACAGATTAGAAACAATGGAGAATAAAACAATGATGATGTTAGGCGTAACTGGAGCCGGCATAATTATGTTATTATTATTCTCTATGATGCAAATGATGAATATTTGATAAATGTCGATTTATATGATATAATTTTAATATTGGAGGGTAGGTGAGAAAATGAAAGAAGCATCAGGTGAAGCAAACTTAACTGTAGTTGCTATCATTTTAATCGGTGTTATTGCTGCCGTTGTTACACCACTTATTAAGTCTACTATGGATAAAACTAAAGAGAGAACAGCTTGTTTAAATAGTGGTGGAAATTGGGATGAACAAAAAGGATGTGATATTGATATTACACCTTCTGCAGACAAATAAGAATAAAATTATTATGGAGGTAAAAAATGAGGGAAAGTCTAGGTAGTATATTTCTTTATAATATTATTATTTTATTTATAATAGTTACTTTTGCTTTCCTTTCAGGTACCCTTGCCTATGTTAAAGCATTTAAAGCTAGTAGTAGAATAATAAATGCAATTGAAAAGTATGAAGGATATAATGATTTATCAAGTACTGAAATAAATAATGTTTTAAACACTGTTGGTTATAAAAGAGAAACTCCAAGCTGCAAAGCTAATAAGGGTACAGGCGAGTTAATGGAACAATTAGGTGAAACTACTTATTTGTATTGCATATATCATTACAGTCCTAACAATACTGATTTGCAAAACAAAGATATTTATGGAGTTGTAACATATATGTATTTTGATTTTCCAATAGTAGGAAGAGTAAGAATACCATTATATGCTAAAACTAATGCTATATATAAATTTGGTGCTGAAGGAGGGAGTGGCAATTGAAAGAAGCGTTTGGTAATACGGCCATAACAACGATAGTTATAACATTTATGGCAATATTAATTCTTATATTAGCTTCTTCTTCTTCGTATTCTAAAGCATCTAAAGTAAGAAATAGAATTATAGAAATGATTGAAAACAATCAAGGATATGGTTCAGATTGTAAAGCTTGTGTTAATCCGTGGGATACATTTAGAGATGATGTAGAAAAAGAATTAGCTAATTATGGTTATAGAATTAATACACAAAATAATAAATGTGGAGAATGTCCTAAAGGAATGAGCGAAGAAAGTTGTAGAAATAGTGGAGCTAAATTAATTGATAACTTTACTAAATATCAATACTGTGTATATGAATTTCACACTGTAAAAGGAGTTTATTATGGTGTAGAAACATATATGTATTTTGATATACCATTAGTAGAAAATATAAAATTTGCTATATATGGTGAAACCAAAACATTATATGATTTATCTGAATTTTAGGAGGTATATATGAATGTTATAGTATCTAACAAATATAAAGAAATAATTGACACTGTTAATATTGAAGTTATAAAAAAAATAGAAGGAGAATATTCTGCTGAAGAGTTAGGAAATGCTTTTAAAAACTTCTATTTTCAAAGAATGATTTTAGATATTACAGCTATTAAAGATTATAAAGATATAGATAATATTAGAAAATTATCAGTAATGATAGATATGGATAAAGTTATACTTCTTTTAGATGATTCAGAAGAAAGTAGTGACCCAAAATATTTATCTAAACTAGTTTCTATGAAAATATATAACTTTACTAAAAATGCAGAAGGTATATTATATTTATATAATCATCCAAATAGTTATAGAGATGTTGCTTATATTCAACAAATAGAAGATGTTAAAATGAATGTAAGTGATAGTACAACAACTAGTGAAGGAACTGTAATAATTAAAGAAAATCATGGCGCAAGAGTAATTGGCATCAAAAATGTCACTAAACAATCAGGTTCTACGACATTAGCATATATGATGAAAAAGAAACTTAGCGAAAAGTATAAAGCTATGGCTATTGAAATAGATAAGAATGATTTTATGTATTTCAATGAACAAAATATGATAAGTGTTAAAGCTAGTGATTTAGGAAATACTATTCAAAAGAATAGAGATATTGCTGAAGTTATTATAGTTGATTTAAATAATAGTAATTTATTTGATCTTTGTGATGATGTATTATATTTAGTAGAGCCATCAGTTATTAAATTAAACAAATTAATGTTAATTGATAGAGCATCACTTACTAAACTAAAAAATAAAAAAGTTGTTTTAAATCAAAGTCTTTTAGAGCCTAAAGATATATTAGACTTTGAATATGAAGCTAAAGTAAAAGTATTTTACAATTTAGCACCATTAGATGAAAGAGATAAAGTAAATAGACCGTTATTAGCGTTTTTAATCAAATTAGGTTTTGATAGAATGGTCGATAATGTTGATAATGAAAGAAGAAAAATACTAGGTTTATTTTAAAAAATTTGACTTTGTTATAATAAATGTGCTAGTATAAATAAAGAGGTGAGAAAATGTTAGAAATGTTTAATATCTTAGAAGTTGGTTGCGATAGTATTCCAGAAGAAATTACAAGCATTCTTAGATCAGTTGTTACATTAATTCAAATTGGTGTACCTATTATATTAGTTATCATGGGAATGATTGATTTAGGTAAAGCTGTAACTAGTCAAAAAGAAGATGAAATTAAGAAAGCTCAATCATTATTAATTAAGAGATTAATTTATGGTGTATTAGTATTCTTAATTGTTGCTATCGTTAAATTCGTATTAGGTATAGTAGGAGATAGTGCTGGAGAAGCAATTTCATGTTTAGGTGAAATATTTGGATAAGATATATTTTTATATCTTTTTTTCTTGCTTTTATAAGCAAAATATATTATACTATTAATAGTAATCATTACTAATAAGTGGTAATATGAGAGAAACAAAACAAAGAAATCTAATTTTAGAAATAATTAACAATTCTACTGTTCACTTAATAGCTGAAGATATTTATAAATTAGCTAGAGAAAAAATACCTAATATCAGTTTAGGAACAGTATATAGAAATTTAAATTTTCTTTTAGATCAGGGAAGTATTAGAAAAATTAAAATAAATAGTATAGATCATTTTGATAATGTTAAAAAGTTTCATAATCACTTTATCTGTACTAAATGTAATACAATATATGATGTTTTTGAAAAAGAAAGTATTACTAATAATACTTGTGGAAAAGTAATGAGTTACGAAATAATTTATAAAGGCATTTGTAACAAATGCATTGAGGAGGAAAAATAATGGAATTAAAAGGAAGTAAAACAGAACAAAATTTAATGAAAGCTTTTGCAGGTGAAAGTCAAGCTAGAAATAAATACACTTATTATGCTTCTAAAGCAAAAAAAGATGGTTTTGAACAAATAGCTGCTATATTTGAAGAAACAGCTAATAATGAAAAAGAGCATGCTAAAATGTGGTTTAAAGAATTACACGGTGGAGAAATCCCTTCTACTAGTGAAAATTTATTAGATGCAGCTAATGGTGAGAATTATGAATGGACTGATATGTATAAAGAATTTGCTATGACTGCTAAAGAAGAAGGATTTACACGTTTAGCTTATCTTTTTGAACAAGTAGGAAACATAGAAAAAGAACATGAAGAAAGATATAGAAAATTACTTTCAAACGTAGAAGAAGGTTTAGTTTTCTCTAAAGATGGCGATAGAATTTGGCAGTGTAGAAATTGTGGCCATATTGTTATAGGTTCATCTGCTCCTAAAGTATGTCCGGTTTGTAATCATCCACAGAGCTATTTTGAAATTAAAAAAGAAAATTATTAAAAAAATTAAACATAAATTAAAGACAGGTACAAAAAAAGAGAACTACTTTTGTTTTGT
>JALELF010000085.1 GCA_022771715.1 Bacillota bacterium | reverse complement strand
TTTTGGTATTCAACCTGAATATTTATTTAATTATTCATATTATGTTTTTCCTGATGGTTATGATACTGCTTTTATTTCAAGTGCTGATAATGTTGATTTTGATTTTTATATAAATCAAAATTATGCTTCTTTAGTTAATTTTAATTTTCTTTTTCCTTCAGTTTATAATTACGAGTCTAAAAGTTATTCTAGTCTTGTTCCTTATAATGTTTCTGATAATCGTACTTTACAAGGTTATAAAACTAGTATTAATCATGAACTTAAGCAGATTCTTGTTTTAAAACTTACAAAAGATAGTAATGCTACTAATCAACCTGGTTTTTATTTGCCACCAGGATTAACTGTTAAATTTGTTTATTTTGAAAATGTCGCTGGTGTAATAAGTTCTCATATTTATGGTGGTACTAATGCTGATGATAATTATTTTTATAAAACTCCTGATGGAAATGTTTCTAAAGATGATTTTTTAGGTTCTAATGATGATACACTTTTTATTAATAAACCTGGAGATCCAAATTTTACTCCTGATGAAGAAGGTGTTAAATCCGCTTTAGGATTTATTAATAATTATTTAAATAACGCTACTGATACTATAAATTATGTAAAAAAAATTATTCAAACTTTTTTTGATGATATGCCTAATTGGCTAAATAGTTTTTTTGTTATCGCATGGATTTTTTTACATCTTAAAGTAACAATTGTTTTAGGAGGTTGGAAATGACAAATGTTTTAAATATTTTTGATGGTGTTTCTAATTTCTTTTCTGGATTGTCTGATATTTTAGGATTTGTTGTTTCTGGTTTAAATGATGTTCTTATTTTTTTCTCAGAATTGTTTAAGTTTTTTGTTAGCTTGATTACTTTTTTACCTTCGCCTTTTGGTTCGATTACAGCTGCTTTTTTAGTTATTAATATTGTTTTATTTTTTAATAAAGTTAGGAGTGGTTCTTGATGGTTTTTAAGTTAATTAAATTTATATTTTCTTTTATGTTTACTATCGTTAGTTCTATTTTTTCTGTTAAGTTTGATGGTATTCCTTTGTGGAGTATTACTTTGTTTTTATTAATTCTTATTGCTTTCTTGAAAATTCTTTTAGCTCCTATTTTTTCTGGAGAGCAAGCACCTGTTTATATTCGTGAAAAAGGATATTATAAAATTACAGATGATTATTATAAAGCTAAACCTGAAAAAGAATATTTTAGATCTTATGAGAAAGTTAAACCAGGAAAATGGAGGAGATGATTTATGTTTAATATTTTAGAAGTTGTTATTAATAGTAATTCTCAAGTTGATTATTTTAATTTATGGCAAGTTAGTGGATCCATTTTAGGTCCTGTTCCAGAACAGTATGAATTTTTACAAGTATTTGTTTGTATTGCTTTAGTTTTTATGTTATGTATGTTTGCTTATAGTCCAGTTTTAATTTTAAAAGTTTGGTTAGATAGAAAATAATGAATATATTTGGTATTCCTATTTGTATTAGCTATGCTTCCTGGACTAGCTTTGTAGCTATTAATTTTAGTACATTAACATTAACTGATGATACTTTATTTATAAGTTTTTTATTAATTAATTTTATTTATATTTATTGTGTAATTCATTTTATAAAAATGTGTAAGTATTTTATTACATTTACTTTAGGTTATATTAAGAAGAGAAAGGTTGCTGATAGCTGATGGCTTTAACTACTAATACTGGTTTGCCTGGTTTAGGAAAAACAGAACTTTTAACTTATTTTGCTATTAAACATTATAAACATACTAATTCTTTGTTAAATCGTTATATTAGAAGAAAAAAAGGACTTCCTGAATATATAAATAATGTTTATTCAGATTATCCTATTTTGTTAGATATTAAGCATAATGTTTATTCTAGAGTTATTGATATTGATGATTTAGATAACACATGGAAGCTTTTACCTGATTCTTTTGTTGCAATTGATGAACCGCAGCTTGATTATGATTCTTTAGATACTAAAGAATTTCCACGTGCGATTGCTATGTTTTTACAAGCTCATAGACATTTTGATATTTCTTGTATTGCATTTGCAACGCAGCATCCTAATCGATTAATAGTATATGAAAAAAATATTATGAATGAATATACTTATATAAAAAATGCTATTCGTATTCCTTTTACTCCTTTTAAATTTTTAATTATGAGAAAAGTCTATGAATTAGTTGATTATGATTCTATTAATACTCGTGATAAAGAAGAAATGAGAAAAAAGAATATTGAAAAGAAGTATCGTATATTTAATTATAAAAAAGTTCATAAATGTTATGATTCTAAATATTTGCATGTTTTAAATTCTTTTAAACCTTATTTGGATAAAGGATTTTATACCAGTTTAGAACTTACTCCTGGTCAAGTAAAAAAATATTTAGATAAATATAAAAAATATTCTGTAAAGAAGAGAGATGAGGACTTGGCTGCAAGCCATAGGCTGCAGCCAAAGTCTTCAGGAAATTTTTCTAATTTTTTATCAAAAAAAATTTCTTAAAATTTAGATTTTGGAGGTGTAAAATGGCAAGATTTTTTGTCATTAGCCCCCCACTACTAATAGGGGGGTAGTAATTACATGGAAATTGATACTTTGTCTTTGAAAAATAAGGTTAAACCTTCGATAGGCTTTTCGGGTGATTTTGATAGTAAAAAAAGTAGTAAAATTGAGACAATTATTGATTGGTTTCAATGTACTATTTTTCCTGGAAAAAATGATTTTGAATCTTTAAAAAAATTTTATGAAAATGATTATGTTTATCAAGATAGAATTATACCAGTTTTATTTAAATATTTATTTAATATTGATTCGATTAATATAATACGTGATTCTGTTAAATTAAATGGTTATGATGTGGTTTATGTGTATAATAATATTAAGATTATGTTAAATTCTACTAGAGATGATATGGGTGTTAATATTTTACTTTCTGGACAAGCTTGTAGAGATTATGAAGATTTAGGTTTTGGTACTTGGAAAGATTTATTTGATAAAATAAGTAAATTTGATATTAATATAAATCGTATAGATATAGCTATTGATTCTTTTACTGATAAATATTTTACTTTAACTAAGGTTTTTGATTATATTATTAATGGTAATTTATCTACTAAATTTAGATCTACTTTTGAAATGAAAAAGCGAAATTTATCTAATGGTAAATTGTTAGGAGATACTATACAATTTGGTTCTAAAGCTAGTGAAGTTGAAATTACATTTTATGATAAAATGTTAGAGAGAGTTAATGCAGGTAGAATTATATCTGAAGATATTAAATTTTGGTTTAGATGTGAATTAAGATTTAGACATGATTTAGCTGAAGAAATATTTAGATTGATTATAAATGATGAAGATTATTCTAGTCGTGTTAAAGGAATACTTTATAATTATATTGATTTTAAAAATCCTTATTCTAAGGATAAAAATATTACTCGTAGATCTACTGTAAAATGGTGGTCTGAATTTATTGATTATAACAATAAATTTAAGATTGCTAGTAAATCTTCAGAAACGAGTATTACAAAAAAATATAATTGGTTATTGTCTTCTGTATCTAAAAGCGAAATGTTAGTATATTTTGCTAAATTAAATAATTTTAAATTAGATTCTTTATCTACTGATTTACTTTTTAATATGTTGACAAGAGGACTTGAAAATGTAGAAGATAAAGATATTATGATGATTAATAATGAGCGTATAAAAAATAAGTTAGATCCTGTTACGAAAGGTGAAATGTTAGATTATTTACAATCTTTAAAAGATTATTTATTTTAGTTTTATTTCCTTTCTTTACTTTCATTTACAAAATTTTTAACTAATGTTCTTAGTAGTTCACTAGGATTAATATTTAAAGTTTTACACTTTTCCATAAATTTATCTTTTAACTCTTTGTCTATTCTTAATCTTAAAACACTATCTTTCACAATATACAAATTCCTTTCTTTTTTTTATTTGACATTTTAATTATTTTATATTAAAATTAATCAATGGAAAGGGATTTAATCCCCAACCATTGTTATAGTTACGATTTTGTTTCCAAATTTATCAATGCCTGGTACAACTTCGTAACCTTTTTTTTGCAATTCATAACATTGCTCTAATGTTATAAGTGATTGCAAATAATCAAT
>JALELF010000060.1 GCA_022771715.1 Bacillota bacterium | reverse complement strand
TTCTCCATTTTCAAACTCATAGGTATAACCAGAATCTGTAAGTTTCTCTGGTATATCAAACTTAGTTGCTTCTACTACTCCTTCGGCACTTCTTTCAAATGATGCTTTTTTAGAATCTTCTATTATTCCTGTTATTATTGGGGTTGCAATAACTGCAATAATAGCTAATATCACTATTACCGCTAATAGTTCTATTAAAGTAAATCCTTTCTTTTTATTACAGTTTAATTTCAAACTGCCCCCCCTATTACTATACGTTAACATAATATTTCCTACCTTTCTAAGTTAATTATACAAAAGTTTAATAAAATAAACAATACTTTACAAAAAACTTAACATTTTATTTACAAAAAATAGGACATTAAGCCCTATCTAATTTAACTATTCTATAATTATTGCCATCTACTGTTACGTTATATATATTAGTGGTATATCCTTCTAATATAGTACTACCAACTTCATTAGTAACACTATAATCACTTAACTTAATACCATCAAAATTTAATACAACAACATTACTAGTTGATACATCACCACTTTTAATTAATATTATATAATCTTTATATTTAACATTTTCATCAATTGTAGTACTATCATAATCAATAACAGAGGCTTTATAACTACCTTTATTTTTAGTCAAAGTAATTAGCGTATCATCAGAAAAATATTTATTTGTTTTTGGATTTCTAATATCAAAATCAATAAAAGCTAAATCTTTAAGTAATTTTAAATCAATAGTAAAAGAGTCTAAATCAGTAATACTGTTACCATACTCTATACTAAAATTGACAGCAGCATCTTCAATAGATTTAATTTGAAAATTATAGCTTTTATTCTCTGAATTTTCAATTAAATTATTTACCGCTGGTGTTATTAAAAGAACAATAAGACCTATAATAATAATAATCGCTAATAATTCAATAATAGTAAAACCCTTACTTTTCATGTTCTGCACCTCTTTTACATTTTTTAAATAATTCCATTACAAACAACATTGGAAGTGAACAAATAAATAGATAAATCATATGTAAAAATGGGACTGATTCTGTTTTTAAGATGGGATCTAAAAAAACGGTTTCTGAAGCAAATATTTGTAAAGTCATAGTTCCTATTACTGACAAAACAATAAACCAGTTATTTTTAAATGGTATTTTAAATGCTGATTCCAATTCAGAACGGCAGTTAAATACATGGATATTTTGAAGAAATACCATTAATAATATTATATAACTTCTAGATGTAACCACATCAAACTTAAATACATCCATTAAAAACACCCAAACAATAAATACTATCGCACTCATCACTAGACCTGATAAAACAGTTTCTTGTATTAATAATTTATCAAAAATATTTTCACTTGTTTTACGAGGTTTTAAAGCACTTTTTTCACCTTTTTCAAAAGCTAAGGCAGTATCTTGAATACCTTCTGTGACTAAATTTAACCAAAGAAGTTGAACAGCAAGTAGCGGTACTGGATAATTAAATATTACGGATAACATGAAAAATATAATTTCAGCTAAACAACAAGACATAAGTAAATACACAACTTTTCTTATATTAGAATATGCATATCTTCCTTCTTCTACACCAGCAACTATTGATAAAAAATTATCATCAGTTATTATAATTGAACCAGTATCTTTACATACATCAGTACCGCTTCCCATAGATATTCCTATATTAGCACCCTTAAGAGCTGGCGCATCATTTACGCCGTCACCAGTAACAGCAACAAACTCTCCTTGTCTTTTATAAGAATTAATTATTTCTAACTTTTGAATAGGATCTACTCTTGAAAAGACAGTCTTATGTTTAATAAAATTATCTAATTCTTTTGTCCCTTTATTCAAGTATTCGCTTATTTCTTCACCTGTACATATAGATGATTCATTTTTAACCAAGTCAAGGTCTGATGCTATTTTGTAGGCAGTAAGTGGATAATCTCCTGTTACCATAACAACCTTAATACCAGCTTTTTGACATTTCTTTATTGCTTCTTTTACACCAACTCTTACTGGATCAATAAATCCAACTAATCCTAAAAATTCCATTGGTGGAATATCTTCCTCTTCATAATTTTCTTTATGAATCATATCTTCTATTTCTTGATATGCTACTGCAATTACCCTATATCCCTGACTAGAAAGTTCATTATTACTTTTGATTATTTCTTCTTTATCCTCATTTACAAAAGATAATACTTTTTCTAAAGAACCCTTAATTGTTACATATTTTTTACCAAATTCCTCATAAAAAGCAACAGAATATCCTTTATCAGATTCATAAGGAATTTTGCCTATTTCTGTAAATTCAAATTTAGTATTATATTTTTTATAAAGTGATAAAAATGCAATATCAATAGCATCCCCATAGCATTCCCAATTATTATTTATATATTCTAAATAAGCTTCATTATTTATCATACAGTTTTTTATCAAAAGCTCTAAATAATTACCACTATCTTTATATTTTGCTTTAACATTATTTGGTATTATTTCGCCTATACCATTATAACCTTCACCACTAATATCATAAACACTAGAATCTTTTAAAACAATTACTTTGGCTGTTTGCTCATTTAACGTAAGTGTACCTGTTTTATCACTAGCAATGACAGTAGCACTTCCTAAACCTTCAACTGCATTTAATTTTTTTACAATTACATTTCTTTTAGACATTCTATTTGCCGCAATTGAAAGAGTAATGGTTAAAACAGCTGGTAATCCTTCTGGTATTGATGATACAGCAAGTGCAACAACTAATAAGAATATTTCTGTTATTTGATATCCTTTTATATAAAGAATAACAACTAATATTATCGATACTATCAATGCCATTATACTTAATTGTTTAGTAAACTTTTCCATTCTAATTACAAGTGGTGTTTTGGTATCGTCGACTTCTATAACTTTATTAGCTAATTTGCCTATTTCTGTATTAGTAGCAACTTCTACTACTATTCCAGTAGCTCTACCAGTCATTATTTGACTACCAGCATAGCACATATTTTTTCTATCAGAAATAAAAGTATCTTTGTCTAAAACTTCACTATTTTTTAAAGAAGCGATTGATTCTCCAGTTAAAAATGATTCATCTACTGTTAAGTTTTGACACTTTATTAATCTAATATCAGCTGGTACTTTGTCACCAGACGCAAGTAAAACGATATCACCAACAACTAAATTTTCTGAATCAATTACTTTTTCAACATTGTCTCTAATTACTTTAACTTTAACATTTATTATTTTTTTTAAATTTTCAGCATTTTTTTCAGCACGCCATTCTTGTGATGTCCCAATAATCGCATCTAATAAAACGACCATAAGAATAAAAAGCATGTCTAAATATTCACCTATAAATAATGAAAATAAACCAGCAAAACCTAGAATATAAATAATTGGATTAATAAATTGACTAAAGAAAATACTAATAATAGTCTTTTTTTTACCTTCTGGTAATGCATTTAAGCCATCTTTTTCTAATTTGTTTTTAGCTTTTGTTCTTGTTAATCCTTTTTCACTTGTTTCTAATTCTATGTATATATCTTTTATTTCTTTTAAATGCCACATACTTTAGTCCTTTCATTTTTCATATATATGATAATTAATAGTTTTGTTAAATTTAAATTCATCGGAAGACGCTAATAATTGATAACTATTTTTATAATAACACGTTATATCTGTATCTAAAATCCAGCAAATATATGAACTTCCTATTTGTAAATTATTCTTGTCATTTAAATCAAATAAATATGTAATACCATCTAAACTGTTATAATTTGATTTATATAATTTACTATCTTTTTCTAAATAATAAGTATTATCTATTTGTTTTAATAGTTTATATTCTTTTATATATTGATAATTGTTTGATATATTGGTTAGCTTTAATGTTTTATTATTGATATCAACTATATAAGTCTTGTCATTTTCTAAATCTTTTATATAAACATTATTTTCATATAAAAACATATTACTATTAAATGAAATATTATATTTAAACTTAATAGTACTTATTTTTTTTGTTTTTAAATCTACAACATACAATGAATTAAACTCATATTTTTGATTGTAATTAGCAATTATATACTTATCTTTAGTAAATATTTTCACATCTTGTTCGTATACATCTAAATCAAATAGGTTTATTTCTTCTATACTTTTATCTATAGCATATAATCCTTTGTACGATGTTAAATAAAATATATAATCTTTTTGTATATTATTAGTATATATTTTAAATAAATCTTTTTTTTCGTAAGTTGTTTTATCATTATATAATAATTTTATTTTATTGTTATTTACTAATTCATTACAATTGTTATTTAATGTTTCTGAATTAATTGCAGAAGTTGAATATAAATAATTAATACCATCTTTTTCACAAATTAAATCATTACTATTTGTATCATTATTAAATGTAAGATAAATACAACTATATTCTTCATCACTATACAATTCAATATTTCTAACTATTTTTTTGTGTTTTTCATTTAACAAATAATAATATTTATCATTTACTACTATATAAGTCTTATTATCTTTGATATTTTCACTAACATTAAAGCCATTTATTACATAATTAATGTTATGAATTTTGTTTATTTTTTTTGGTAGAAATATAAAAAGTAAAACAATGGTAATTAATATAAATATGTTCTTTTTTTTTAGTCTTCTTTTCACTTTACCACCATCCTACAATAAAATTATATAGGATATTTACTTTTTTTTCAATTAGTATAAGATATTTTAGAAAAAAAGATTATAAAAAAAGCCATTTTAATGACTTTGATTATTAATATTATTCATTACCACATATGTAGGCAGAAATACTTTTTTCTAATCCCCCTTGTTTAATGATTGTTAAATTGTTATTTCCATTAAATGCTGTACAATCAACTTGAGTTTCTATACTTTCTATGACTACATTTGTTAATTGATTATAAACAAAAGCATTCCTACCTATACTTTTTACTGTACTTGCAATTTCATTATCTTCTTTATTACTCATAAATTGAATATTACCTTTACTTAACATTGATGTTTCTGTTGATAATTTCTTTGATTTGAAGGCCATATATCCTATAGCCACTACTGGCTTTCCATCTATTGTAGATGGTATTACGACATCAATTCCTCCTATATTTATATCATAGTCAGTTATTGTTATTGTACCAGTTATTACTACATTCTTTATAACATTATTTGTTTTTAATTCTTCTAAATTTATATATCCTTTA
>JALELF010000059.1 GCA_022771715.1 Bacillota bacterium | reverse complement strand
ATGTTCAATCTCTTTAATAACAGTAGTTCCACTAGCAGCTAACCCTGCAAGAACTAAACAAGCCCCAGCTCTTAAATCAGTAGCGGTTACAGTTGTTCCAACTAAATCTGTTTTACCATGTACTTCGATATTTCTATTGTCAATTAATCTAATATCAGCTCCCATTTTATTAAGGTAAGACACATTTTTAAATCTGTTTTCATATATTGTTTCTTCTAATTTAGATACACCATTACATTTAGTTAATAAAGTAGTTAGTGGTTGCTGCAAATCTGTAGCAAAACCAGGATATCCTAATGTTTTAACCCTAACAGGCTTTAATTTGTCAATTTTTGATATTTCTAAATAATCACTACCTATATGCATTTTAAAGCCCATTTCTTTTAATTTAAGAAGTAAAGCTTCAATATGATCTGGAATAATATTTTCTATTCTTAAATTATCGCCTACAAGAGCACCAGCTATAACATAAGTACCAGCTTCTATTCTATCTGGTATAACTTCCGTATAAGCACCATTTAATGCTGAAACACCAACAACTCTAATTTCATTTGTTCCGGCACCCATTATATTAGCTCCCATATTATTTAAAAATGTCGCTACATTAACAATCTCTGGCTCTTTAGCAGCGTTTTCTATTATAGTTTCTCCATCAGCCATAACTGACGCTAATAAAGTATTAATAGTAGCGCCTACACTAGGCATATCAAGATAAACATGGCCTCCAATTAAATTTTCTGCACTTATACTATATTTATTACCATCTTCTATAACAGTTGCGCCTAGCGCTTTATATCCTTTTAACGTTTGATCGATAGGTCTAGCACCAATAGAACATCCTCCTGGAAAATACATTTCCACTTTCTTAAACTTTCCTAACAAAGCAGACATAAAATAATAAGAAGCTCTTAACTTTTTAGAAATAGCCTCTGGTATTTCTTTATTAACAATATTTCTAGAATCTATTTTCATAATACTACCATTTCGTTCTACTTTAGCACCTAAATACTCTAATATTTCATTTAAAGCATCAATATCAGATATATTTGGCACATTTTCAATAGTAACTATACCATTCGATAAAATAGCAGCTGGAATAAGTGCAACTGCACTATTTTTAGCTCCACTAACTTTTATGGTACCAGTTAAAGTTTTATTACCTTCTATTACTATTTGTTTCATAACTCACTCCCTGACTATTATATTAATATGTAATTATGATAATTAGGTGTTTATCTACACTTAAACATATAGTTTCTAACTTCATTATATATTTTTTAATATAATAAATCAATATTTATAGCGAAATATAGCGTAAATAAGAAGTAAAACAATTTAATTAATTTTAAATTTATTACGCCACAGAGTAATTTTTTTGCATTTTTGTCAATTTATTACAACAAAAAAAGAATAGCTATTCACTATCCTTTAAAACATCAAGCAACTCTTTTTTATTCATCTTAGAATAACCTTTAATATTTTTTTCTTTAGCTAAATCTTTAAGTTCATCTAAAGTCAAATCATCAAGAGATGCCTCTTTAAAATCAGTATAACCTATTTCACTATCTTCATCAGGTAAACATTTATGTGTAACTAAATAATCTATTTCTTCTTTAGTTAAAGTTTCCTTTTCAATTAAAGTATTAGCAATTAAATCAAGTAAATCTCTATTTTCAGAAATTATTTTCTTAGTATCTTCATATCTTTATTCTACTTTCTTTCTTATTTCTTTATCAATTTCATAAGCAATTTGACTAGAGATATTTCTAGATTTGTTATAATCTCTACCTAAAAATACACTTGACTCTTGATGTTCATATTGAACAGGTCCTAAACTACTCATACCATATTCAGTAACCATCGCACGCGCTATCTTAGTAGCTTTTTCAAAATCGTTATGAGCACCAGTAGTAACTTCACCAAAAACTAATTCTTCACTAACACGTCCACCAAGTAAACCACTAATAGTTTCTAATAATTCTTTTTCAGTAGTTAAATAATTTTCCTCTTTAGGAAGCATCAGGTTATAACCACCTGCACTACCTCTTGGAATAATTGTAATTTTTTGAACATCATTAGCGCCATCTAATTTAATACCAACAACAGCATGACCTGCTTCATGATAAGCAACAGTTCTTTTTTCTTTTTCAGTATATTTATGACTCTTTTTAGCTGGTCCCATAAGAACTCTATCTTGAGCCTCATCAATTTCAGCCATACCAATACAATTCTTACCTTGTCTAACCGCAAGTAAAGCTGCTTCATTAAGTAAATTCTCTAAATCTGCACCACTGAATCCAACAGTACGCTTAGCTATATTAGATAATTTAACTCCTTTAGCAAATATTTTATTTTTAGCATGAACTTCAAGAATTTCTTCTCTACCTTTTACATCTGGAAGATTAACAGTAACTTGTCTATCAAATCTACCAGGTCTTAGTAAAGCTGGGTCAAGAACATCTGGTCTATTAGTAGCAGCAATTATGATAATTCCTTCATTAGCGCCAAAACCATCCATTTCAGTAAGTAATTGGTTTAAAGTTTGTTCTCTTTCGTCATGACCACCGCCTAAGCCTGCACCTCTTTGTCTACCTACTGCATCTATTTCATCAATAAAAATCAAACATGGTGCATTATGCTTAGCTTGTTTAAACATATCTCTAACACGTGAAGCACCTACACCTACAAATAGTTCAACAAAGTCAGAACCACTTATAAAGTAGAAAGGAACATTAGCTTCACCAGCAACAGCTTTAGCAAGCAAAGTTTTACCAGTTCCAGGTGGACCTACTAATAAAACTCCTTTAGGAATACGAGCTCCCATTTTTTGAAATCTTTTAGGATTTTTTAAGAAATCAATTAATTCAGCTAATTCTTCTTTTTCTTCATCTAAACCTGCAACTTGCTTAAATGTAGTTTTATTACTTTCTTCATTCAAACGAGCTTTACTTCTACCAAAATCCATAGATTTATTTGCAGTACCACCCATTTGTTTAGTTAAAAAATAAAATGCAAATCCTACCAATAATAAAGAAGGTAAAAGTCTTATAACAAAAAGCATTAACCAACTTGATTCTGGATCACTAGAAGTATTAATAACAACTCCTTGTTTTTCAACAACATCAAGAACTCTTCCTATTATTTCATCAGATAAAGGAACAGTTAAGCTAAAAGATTCATTTTTATTATAGTTTTCTAACTTACCTGTAATTTCATATACACCTGCACTACTTCTAGGTATAATATTAAGTTCCGCAATTGCTTCACCTTCAGCATATCCTACAAATTCATCATAACTTAAAGTATGTACTTTTTGATTCATTATAGAAAATAAAAATACAACTGTGGATAATATTAAAAATAAAAATAGATAAGGTATTAATCCTTTTTTTACTTTATTTTTATTCATTAAATCTTTCCTCCTTAATAATACTTAAGTATTATATCATATTTTTCACTCTTTGTTCTATCAAATTTTGATTTTTTAATTCCAGGTATCCATAAAATAGTATCATTACTATCAACTACAATGGGATAACTATTACGTATTTCTTTAGGAATTTTAGAATTAGTAAAAATATCACTTACCTTTTTACTTTTTCCATTCATTCCTTTTACATACATGATATCACCATCTTTTTTATTTCTAACAAATATAGGTAACTTTATTTCATCAAAACATAGGCGACACTCATAATTACTATCACTATCAATATAATCAATTATACTTATTTTTTTACCATTTGATAAATTAATTTCATTATTAAGTTCAATTTTAAAATTATTATTTTCTAATTTACTAAAATTAATATATCCATATTCTTTATATACAACTATATTGTTAGGTAAATTTATACTAGAAGAACAATTAGAACTATTTATTAAATTAAATATAATTTCAACATGTTTATCATTAATGCACTCTAAATAAGAAGCATAAATATTTTCTAAAATCATATAAATAATTCTTTTTTGAATTAAATAATCATAATTAATAAATGAATTAATATATAATTTGTTATCCTTATACATTTTGTTTAATTCTTGTTTACATATACTAGACACATATTTATCATACATTAATAAAGTATCGCTAAACTTTTTAAATTTCAAATGAACATTCTTATTTTCTTCTTTAAGAAAAGGTAACATATTTGCACGATACCTATTTCTTGTATAATGTGTATCTGTATTACTATTATCAACTACATATTCAATTTTGTTATCAGTTAAATACTTAATAATTTCATCTTTAGTAGTATAAATTAAAGGTCTTAAAATGGAACAATTATTAAAGTTAGAAATTAAACTAATGCCACTATATCCTTTTAAAGTAGAACCTCTTACAATTCGCATTAAAACAGTTTCTATTAAATCATCACCATGATGAGCAGTCAATAAATATTTGGCTTTATATTTATCCACAGTATAACTAAAAAAATCATATCTTTTTTTTCTAGCTTCTGCTTCCGTAAATTTATTGTTATGATAATTATCTATTTTCAAATATTCAAAAACAATATTATTTTTTAAACAATAATTTTTTACAAAGATTTCTTCTAAATCAGATTCTTTTCTTAAACCATGATTAACATGACACGCAATTAAATTAATTTTTTTATTAAGTCTTAATAACAAATCAGTAAGTGCCATAGAATCAGGTCCACCTGATAAAGCAACAACAATTGTATCATTATCTTTTATATATTCATTTAAGCAATCATAAACTTCTTTCAAATTATCACTTCCAATCAATTTCTTTTTCCCCCAATCTTTTAAGTATTTCATTTGTTCTACTAAAAGGTCTACTACCAAAAAAACCACGTGACGCACTTAAAGGTGAAGGATGAGCTGATTCAATAATATAATGCTTCTTATTAGTAATAAATTCTTTTTTGCTACGAGCAAAACTTCCCCATAAAATAAATATAATTGGTTGTTCTCTTTCATTTAATTTTTTTATTATTTCATCGGTAAAAATAGTCCAACCATAATCTTTATGTGACAATGGTTTACTCATTTCTACAGTTAAAATAGCATTTAATAAAAGAACTCCTTCTTTTGCCCAACTAGTTAAATCATTATTAGCTTTAATAATTCCTAAATCATTGTATAATTCCTTAATTATATTATTTAATGATGGTGGCCTTTCTACTTTATCACTTACTGAAAAAGATAATCCATGTGCTTGATTAGGCCCATGATAAGGATCTTGCCCTAAAATAACAACTTTCACGTTTTCATAAGGCGTTAATTTTAAGGCATTAAAAATATAATTATATGGCGGAAAAATAGTTTTATGTCTATAATCATTATTTACTTTATTAATTAAATTCAAAAAATAATCTTTTTTGAATTCTTCTTTTAAAACTATATCCCAACTATTTCCAATCATATTTTCTCACTTCCAAAGAGTATTGTATCAAAAAAAGACTATTATTACTAGTCTTTATGAAATTCTTTTCCACTCATAATACGTTATATCACTTACAAAATATGTATTAATAGTTATATTATATATATAATAATCTACATTAGTACATGTATAACCATCCATACAAGCAACCTCATAATAAAGATTTATACCATCTCCTTCATAAGTTAATACCTTTTCATAAGCTATATCTGAAAGCTTAAATCTCTTAGTTTGATAAATTACTCTAAACTTATCTTCACTCCAAGTATAAACACCATCTGAGACAATATTATTTAAATATATTTTCATATATGAAGCTCCGCTATTTGAATACTGGAAAGAAACCATATATTCAACATGATAACTACTTGGAACAGTACCAGGATTCATTAAAAGACTATTATTATATGCACCAATTAGTTGAGTTTTACTTACAGGCCCAGTCCCTGAAATACTATCATATAATACTTGACTTCCCACAGGTATTATATCATTAAATTCTCGATTTAATTTCCAAGTACCACCATATATCGTTGATGGATTAGTGTTATTTATACCAACATATATACTTCCTACTGGGTATGTTTTTAAAAAGATATTGTTATTAACTTTTTTATCAGTTAAACTATCTATATTATTTTGTAACTCTGATTTATTATTATTAATTTTTGTTTCTAACTCACTTTTATTATTATTAATATTAGTAGTATTACTTTCTATTCTACTAGCTAACTCTGACTTATTATTATCAATTTTATTATCTAATTCACTCTTATTGTTTTCTACTTTCTTTTCAAGTTCAGCTATCTTTTTAGCCAATTCTTCTCTTAGTAAAGCTGTATCTTCACTTGTGCCTATAGAAGCTCCTACTTCATCATAATCTTTTACTGCATAGAATTCTCCATCAGTTATATTAATCGCTACATCTCCATTTGCTTTAATCTTAACATATGAGTCTCCTACTGGTACTTTTCCATTAAATGATAATTCTTTATCACCAGATACCATTTTTCCATTATTAACTTTAAACTCTGTTTCTTCAAAATAATCGCCTGTTAATTTACTATTTAAATAATATTCATTAGCTGCTTCTATTAAACCTAAAGCCGAATTCTTAAAATTCTTTTCTCTAGCACTTTCTATAGTATCTTTTATTATTGGTACTGTTATTAAAGCTATTACACCCATTAATATTATTACTGATATTAATTCTATTAAAGTAAAGCCTTTATTTTTATGACAATTTAATTCTAAATTGCCCCCTCCCATATTACTATTTGTTAACATAATTTTTCCTACCTTCCTAAACTAATTATACAAAAGTTTAATAAAATAAACAATACTTAATTTAAAATTAATAAATTTCAAGTGCAAAAAAAGTAAATACCTTAGCATTTACTTCTATCAAGATTAGCATATCTTCTTTTTTCTCTCATC
>JALELF010000044.1 GCA_022771715.1 Bacillota bacterium | reverse complement strand
ATAACCGATGGCGAGTTTTATGCAGTAAAAGATTATGATGAAATAGGAGCTTCTATAGGAACAAGTGAAGATACGGCATTATTAAGAGAAGAATTATCTAAAAAAATAGCTGAACTTGAAAAGATAGTAATTGATAATAAGAACGAGTTAGATAATAAAATAGAAAATAATAAAACATCTATTTTAAATTTAACAAATAAAGAAAATAGTAACAATGTCTTTTTAAAAACATATCCAGTAGGAAGTATTTATATAAGTACAAGTAGTACAAATCCATCAACAATATACGGTGGAACCTGGGAAAGATATGGACAAGGAAAAACATTAGTAGGATTAAATGAAAGTGAATCAGAATTTAGTACAGTAAATAAAATAGGTGGGGAAAAAACACATACACTAACAATAAGTGAAATGCCTAGACATACTCATAGCTTATATATGAATTCTGGTACAGATGATTTATCACGAGGATTTTGGCTTGTTCAAGATGCAGTACCAGTATCGACTTCAAGAGCAAATATTACAGAATATGAAGGCTGGTCACAACCTCACAATAATTTACAACCTTATATAACAGTATATATGTGGAAAAGAATAAGTTAAAATATAAGTGTTAATCTTTACAGGTTAACACTTGTTTTACCAAAAATTTAGTGATAATCTTTTCAAAAAAAAACTATTATGGTATAATCATTTTAGTATAAGAAATGAGGTAAAAAAGTGAATATAACTGTTGATGAGATATTTGAGCTATTTAGAAAACTAATTGACGTTTTATTAGTTTGGATGATAATATATTATATTTTAAAAAATTTAAGAAGAAATGTAAAAATGGTTTTACTATTTAAAGGAATATTAGTAATTCTAGTATTAAAAATAATAAGTGATGTTCTTTCACTCGCAACTATAGGTTATTTACTAGATTATGTAATCATGTATGGACCACTTGCTTTAATAGTAATATTCCAACCAGAAATAAGGAATGTACTAGAACAACTTGGGCGTAGTCAATTACTTGGTCGTCATAAAATTCTAACAGTAGATGAAAGAGAAAAAGTAGTATATGAAATAGTAAATGCTGTAGACTATTTAAAGAAAATGAGAATAGGTGCTTTAATAGTAATAGAAAGAGATAATAGTTTACTAGAATATATTGAAAAATCAAAAAAAATATATGCCGATATATCAAGTGATTTACTAATTTCAATCTTTTTTCCTAATAACCCATTACATGATGGTGGAGTAATTATCCAAGGAGACAAAATAACAAGTGCTGGTGCAGTTTTCCCAACTAGTGATAATTTAAAAATAAGTAAAAGATTAGGAACAAGACATAGAGCCGCATTAGGAATTTCAGAAGATACCGATTGTATCTCACTTATTGTTTCAGAAGAAACAGGAAGAATTTCAATAGCTATAGGTGGCACACTACATTATAATTTAACATTAGACGAATTTAAATTAATGATTCTTGAAGAATTAAAACCTAAAAAAAGTCTTTTGTTAGAAGATGAGGAGGCTAGTCATGAAGAAAATAATACAAGCAACTAAAGCTTTCTTTAAAAAAATATGGTCAGTAATAGATAAATATATAATTACACCAATAACTAAAATAGTACTTAGATTTACAGGAAATTACGATAAAAGTGGTCGTACATTAGAAAATTGGCTTTCAAAGAAAAATACTTTATTATTTATTTCTCTTTTTATAGCTGTTATTGTATTCATAATAGTTGACCAAAAAATAATTGTATTTTCACAAAGTTCAGCAGAAGTTTTAAAAAACCAACCAGTAGAAGTAAAATACAATGAAGAAGCTTATGTAATAGAAGGAATACCAGAAACAGTAGATATAACAATAATAGGAAATGCAACAGAAATATATATAGCTAAACAATCTCCATCTAATGGTGTAAAATTAGATTTAAGTGGCTTAAAGCCAGGTAATCATAAAATATCATTAGATTATAGTCAAGCTATTGGTTCAGTAGATTACACTGTAAATCCAGCTGTAGCCAATATAACAATATATCAAAAAATATCAGAATCAAGAACATTAACAACTGATATTTTAAATCAAGAAAAATTAGATAGTAAATTAACTATTAAAAGTGTTAATATAAAAGATGATCAAGTTGTAATTAAAGGTGCTGAAAAAGATATAAAAAAAGTCGCAAACGTAAAGGCATTAATTGATATTAATAACTTTGTAAAACAAGAAGTTGGTGTTATGACAGTTAAAGATATACCACTTAAAGCTTACGATGAAAAAGGTAACGTTGTCGATGTAGAAATATTGCCAAATAAGATAAGTGCTGATATCGAGTTAATATCATCAAGTAAAGAAGTACCAATCAAAGTTATTCCAAAAGGCGAAGTAGCATTCGGTTATGCAATTAGTTCAATTACTTTAAGTGAAAACTCAGTAGTTGTATATGGAACAGAAGAAGTATTAGCGTCATTAGAATATCTACCACTTGAAGTTGATGTAGATGGTATTACTAGTGATAGAGAATATAAACTAGAATTAACAAAGCCAGTTGGTGTTAAAATGCTTAGTGTAAATAATGTTTCAGTAAGTATTAAGTTATCTGAAGAGGCAACTAAAGACATCGAAAATGTACCAATCGAATACTTAAATTTAGATGAAACAAAATATAATAAGCCACAAGCTTTAAGTAAAGAAGATAGAATGGTAACAGTAAGCATAAAGGGTGTTAAGAGTGTTATTGATAAGATAACAGCAGATGATATTAAAGCTTATATTGACTTAGAAGGATACAAAGCTGGTAAATATGAAGTAGAAGTTAAAGTAACAGGAAATGACCTAAAAGTTCAATATGTTGCTAAAACTAAAAAAGTAAATGTAGTAATAACTGAAAAGTAAGATAAATTCTTGCTTTTTTGTTATATAAAATAGTAAAATTATAGTGGTGATTAAATTGGAAAATAAAGTTACAATAAATAGAATAGATCATTTTGGTAGAGGTATATCAACTCTATATAATAAAACTGTTTTTGTTGAGAATGCTTTACCTACTGAAGAAGTAAAAATAAACATAACTAATAATAAAAAAAACTATTTTGAGGCTAATGTATGCGAATATTTAAAAAAAAGTAATGATAGAGTAGAACCACTTTGTCCGTATTTTGAATTATGTGGTGGATGTAACATTATGCATATGAACTATGACAAACAATTATCTTTTAAAAGAAATAAAGTAATTGAAATAATGGATAAATTTGCCAAAATAAATAGCGAAAAAATAAAAGAAATTGTAAAAACAGATGAATTCTATTATAGAAATAAAATAACACTACAAGTTTCTAAAAAAATAGGTTTATATAAAAAATCTAGCTATGAGATAGTTAATATTGACAAATGTTATATATGTAATGAATCTATAAATAAAATAATAAAAAAGTTAAATGATTTAAAACTAGAAAACATAAATCAAATTATTATTAGAAGTAGTTTAAAAACTAATGAAGTTATGATAGTTTTTTGTATATATAATAAAATAGATGAAAAATATTTAGTTGATAATTTAAAATCATTAGCGACTTCTATTGTAAAAAGATATAAAAATGATGAAAAAGTATTATATGGAAAAAGTTATATAACAGAAAAAATAGGTGATTATAGCTTTATAATATCAGCCGACTCTTTCTTTCAAGTTAATACTTTGGGAATGGAAAAACTATATGATGTAGTAAAAAAATACTTAGAACCTAACAAGAATATGAGTGTTTTAGATCTATATTGTGGTACGGGTACTATAGGTATTTATATATCTGATTCTGTAAAAGAAGTAAGTGGTGTAGAAATAAATAAAAGCGCTGTTAAAGATGCAATTAAAAATGCTGACTTGAATGATATTAATAATATTAAATTTGTTTGTTCTGATGTTAAAGATGTAATTAAAAAATACAAAAATATAGATGCAGTAATAGTAGATCCACCTAGAGCGGGACTTAGTAAAGAAGCAATAGAAAATCTAATTAATTTAAATGCTTCAAAAATTGTTTATGTGTCTTGCGATGCAGTTACATTAGCTCGTGATATTAATATATTAAAAGACTTTTATGATTTAATAGAAATAACACCAGTTGATATGTTTCCAGATACATATCATATTGAGTGTGTTTCTATATTAAAGTTAAAAGTTCTTAAATAAATTTTATGGTATTTAAAGCATGAATTAATTGAAAATCAAGTAAATAAAAATTTTAGTATTAATAATCCCAATTCATCACTGCTTATTGGAAATTTACAAAGTGATGATATCATAAAAGAAAGGATTAAGTAATTATATAGTTTATTAATTAAATAGTATTTTGATAGAATGGAGAAATAAATATGAAGAAAAAGTTAGTTATTTTAATATGTGGAATTATGGTTTTGAATTTAACTGGTTGTGGGAAATCAGATTTAGAAGATGCTAAAAAAGATTTACAAGAAACTCAGGAAAAATATGGTTGGGTTCAAAAAGAAACAGTTGATACTTTAGTAGCAAAATTTAATGCAGAAGTAGTTGATAATAGCTCATTAAATCCAGCATCAATTGATTATCTAACAGAAAGCGATAATCAATATTGGTATGGATTAGTTGATGGAATTTATTTAGTAGTTGTTCCAGAAAATTATATAGGAGATAAAGCAACAGAAATTGTAAATTATACTCTTTTATATGTTGATAAAGCTAGCGAGTATAAAATAGACGCTAATACTTATATTAAATATTTAATTAAAGCGAATAATAATGAAATTACTGATTCAGAAATTGTTACTTTATTAGATGATGCAAAGACAAAAACTAACTCTGGTAAAACAGCAAATAATGGAAAAGGTATTTCAATCGGTTATACAGAAAAAGATGAAGCATATCAATATCAAGTTTTAAGACTATATAAATAAAAAGTTATTTTTTGTATAATTTAAATAAATTTGAAAAACTATATTTTAGGTAATGAAAAGGGTAAGTACTTTACATTACCTAAATTTTTTTTATAATTATATTGATTTAACCAAAAAAATAAAATATAATTTATATGATTATATAAGGAGTATGATTTATGAACCAAGAAAAAATTGGAAATTTGATAAAAGAACTTAGAATTAAATCAAACTTAACACAGGTAGAATTTGCTCAAAAATATAATGTTTCATTCCAAGCTGTAAGTAAATGGGAAACAGGAAAAAGTATTCCAGATATATTTTTGTTAAAACAAATATGTAAAGATTATAATATAAGTATTGAAAACATATTAGATGGTGAAATAAATAAAAAAAATAAAAAGATAGTAGTAGTTACTTGTATCATTATAATAATATTATTAATGTTAATAATATATCTAGTAATGAATAAAAATAACAATTTTGAATTCAAAACTATTTCTACAAGTTGCTCAAATTTTAATATTTATGGAAGTATTGCTTATAATAATAACAAATCTCATTTACATTTATCAAATATTAACTATTGCGGTGGAGAAGACAATAATTATTATGTAAAAATAGAGTGTACTTTGTATGAACAAAAAAGTGATGTAATAAAAGTATTAGAAAGATTTGATTACAATGATAGTTCAATTAAATTAGAGGATTTCCTTAAAGATATACAATTTGATTTAGATGATTTTTCGACTAATTGTAAAAAATATGATAATAACACATTGTATTTAGAAATAAATGCTACTTTAGAAAATGGACAAACTACTAATTACAAAGTACCATTATCATTAAAAGATAGCTGTTCTAAATAATTCAACTGTTGGTTGAATTACGTTCAACCATCCATTTATTGCAATTTTAGAATAAAAAAAGTAAAATGAAATTATAGAAAGAAGGAGTTATTGTGAAAAATAAAAAATTAATAATACCAATTATAATTGTTAGTATTTTGCTAATAGGCGTAATTGTATTTTTTAGTACAAAAAAAGAAGTAAAGAAAAGCGATGGTGAAAGATTTGCAGAAGAATACAGTACTATGAGTTCTGATAATCGTTTTACTTATCGTTCTATTCAAGAAATAATTAACATTTTAAAAAGAGGTACAGGTGTTGTATATTTAGGCTTTCCAGAATGTCCTTGGTGTAGTGAGTATGTTATTCATTTAAATGAAGTAGCAACCGCATCAGGTATAACAAAAATATATTATAAAAATATTTTAAATGAAAGAAAAAATAATACAGAAGAATATCAAGAACTTGTTTCAATTTTATCAGATTATTTAAGATATGATGAAGAAGGAAATAAGAGAATATATGTTCCTGCTGTTATTGTCGTAAAAGAAGGGAAGATAATTGGTTTTGATGATGAAACATCATATGATACTAAAGGATATAGTACACCAAAAGAATATTGGGAAAATGAAGATTTAAAAGGATTAAAATCAAAACTTACTGATTTATTTAACCAAATAGATTCTAGCTCATGTACTACAGAATGTAATAGATAAAGTTGTTTTTGACAACTTTTTTTGTTATATAAATAATATATAAAGAAGGAGGCAAAGATGACTTATAATGAATTTAAAAGTAAATATTTACATAAAATAGTTGATTACGATAAACAATATGGTGGACAATGCTGGGATTTAGCTCAACAATATGTTACTGAATGTTTAGAGTTACCAGAGTATATTTTAGGCGGAAGTGGTATAGTTAGTAACTTATTAGTAGATCCAAAATTATCAATAATGAAAGAATATTTTGATGTCATTCCATTAGATAAAAAGAAAACCGGTGATATAGAAGTATTTGATTATGGACATATAGCAATAATGGATCATTGGGATGATATAAACAAAGTTAATTATTATTTATCACAAAACACTGGCACTGCGGATAGTCCTAAAGGTGGTACAGAAGTAATACCATTATATGATACGCCAAAATGTATGGCGTTTA
>JALELF010000005.1 GCA_022771715.1 Bacillota bacterium | reverse complement strand
ATATTTTTTTTAAATATGTTAAAATAATTTATAGGAGTTGATTAAATTGACAATTACTTTAAAAGTTAGTCCTAATACAAAAGAAATAATGATTGAATACTTTATAGATAAAAAAAGAAGTAAAACACCTCCATACGCTATTTTCCAAGCCGATGAAATGGATACAGTTGTTACTTTATATGAATCAGGAAAAGCAGTATTTCAAGGAATTAGTGCTGATATTGACGCTAATATGTGGAAGGAAATGGAAAGACATTTAAATCCTACCAAAAAAATTGAAATGACAAATAGTACTGAAAAGAAAAAAGAAAAAAAAGAAGTATACATTGACCCTAAAATATACAATTCAACTAGTATTGGTTCTGACGAAGTTGGTACAGGTGACTACTTTGGCCCTATCGTTGTAACAAGTGCTTATGTGAAAAAAGAAAATATTCCTTTTTTAGAAGAATTAGGCGTTAAAGATTCAAAAAAACTAACTGATGAAAAAATTCTAGAAATTGTTCCTAAACTTATAAAAGTTATACCTTATTCTAGTGTTGTTTTAAGTAATAAAGAATATAATGAAAAATATAGTGAAGATATTAACATGAATAAACTAAAAGCTATTTTACACAATAAAGTTTTAGGAAATATGGTTAAGAATGGTTATGAATATGATTATATTGTCGTTGATGAATTCGCTCAAAAATATGTTTATTTTAATTATTTAAAGTCAAGTAATGATGTAGTAAGAAATATAACTTTCTTAACTAAAGGTGAAGATAAATGTTTAAGTGTAGCCTGTGCATCTTTAATTAGTAGATATATTTTTATCAAAGAATTTGCTAAAATAAGTGAAAATGTAGGTATGCTTCTTCCTAAAGGAGCATCTACTTTAGTTGATGAAAAAGGTGTAGAAATTGTAAAAAAATATGGTTTTGATAAACTAAAAGAAATAGCTAAATTAAATTTTAAAAACACTACTAAAATTAAATATTTAATAGAAAAAGACTAATTTGTTAAAGTGTTCCAAATTTGGTTCACTTCATATTAGTCTTTTTATGTGGTTTATCACTTTTTAAATTAAGATCTCTCACATGCTTTGTTTTTCTTTTCTCTATAGGATATGTCTCTACCCATTTTTTTCCATCCCATTTTTTGGTACAATTTGTCCCATACCAAGTATGAACTACTTGTACAGGATTGTTATAAGTCATAAATTTTCTATTTTCAAATTCACATTCTTTAAATGGATATATATATTCCTTTTTTAAAATTGGCTGTTTAAAAAATTTTATCCAAGGATAAGCTATTGTTTGAGAAACATATCCTGATTTTTCAAACAATTTCCCATAACACTTACTAATCCATTCCACCAAATATTTGAATGGTATAGGATTTATATGAATATTATCCAATAAAACCATTATCGGCATCATTATTCTAATCGGAAGTCTAAATAACTCATCGATAAATTTATATTTGGAAGCTCCACTCCACCAAATAACATCCACAAATATTCCATCGCCCTTACATCGGTTTTTTAACAATGTGTTTTCTTCTTCAATATATGTATTCTTCTTTCGAATTTTCATATTTGAAATTAAAACATTATACTTTTTATCTGTATCAAAACATTGAAAGTAAAAATTTTGATCTAAATCTTTTTTTAAAGCTTTAACAAATTTCTTATAATCTTTCAAATCAATCATAATATCAACATCATCATCCCAAGGAATAAATCCTTTGTAATTGATACTTCCTAAGGCACTACCCGCATGTAGTGCGTAAGGTATATTGTTTTTTTTGCAAACTCTGTCTATTTCATCCATAATAGTTAATATTTCTTCTTGTAACTGTCTTACTGTTATTTTTTCGCCATCTATTTCTTTAATAACATATTCTTCTTTTTCTAATATACAATCTTTCATAAACTATCCTTCCATTTTATACGTTAATATTGAACCCATCAATAATAAAACAATACCTACTATTAATTCTGTTATACTTGCACTCACATTTAAAAGTGGATATATAATTAATACAACAGATGATAATACAAACGCAACTATTGATGAATACGTCTGCTCAGGATATTTTTTTAAGCAATACTTAATTAATTTAGATACTGAAACAATTCCAAATAAAACACCAAAAACAAAAGGTATTAAAATACATAAATTATGAATAACATTATTAAAATGTGTTAAATCACTTACTGTTTTAACAATTGGTTTATAGTATCCTATTAACATAAGAACAAACGAACCACTTATTCCCGGTACTACCATAGTAATAGCAGCTATAGCTCCAACAATAAATAAAATTATATAACCAATAGCATCAACATTTGTAAAATCAACATCTTTAGCATCCTTAATACCAAGATAAATAAACAACATAAATAAGATAGTTATACTAAACACAATTAAATTAGTTGGTTTAGTTATTTTTTTACCTATATTTTTTACAATTGCTGGTAATCCCCCTAATATTAAACCAACAAATAATAATGGTGTCGCCACTTGATACTTATCTAAACAAATAGTAATAACATTGCTAAGTAAAGCAATAGCTATAACAGCACCTATTCCTATAGGTAAAATAAATGCCATATTTTTTTTGAAGTTTTTGAAAATATTAGACGTTATTTCAATTATTTCTTCATATATACCAAAACTTACTGCCATAGTCCCACCACTAACACCTGGTATTATATTAGCTAACCCTATTAAAAAACCTTTAAATCCTAGTATAATCTTATCTTTTATATTCATTTTTTACCTCTTATTTTTCTTTCTAAATCTTTAATAATTACTCTAAAATCAGGGAATGCTTTTAAAAGTCGCTTAACAAGGAACGAATTTCCTAAAATTGCTTTTACTTTTTCTGTTATTTCTCTAGTATTGTCCATTTTAATAAATTTTGTAGTTTCCTTTATTTTCAATACTACTTTAAATGAAATAATATTATCAATCGCAAATATTATAATCAATATATAGAATATAATATCAACAATATTATTAGGAATTTTTATTAAATATGATGTTATAAATGGATTAACATATCTAACAAGTATTACACCTAATAGTCCAAAACCCAAACTAATTTTAAGGCAAATTCTACCATTTAAATTAAATCTTCTACTAGAATAATCCCACCATCGAGCTTTAAATAATTTTTCCATTACATAACTAGTTAAATACTCTGAAATACTACAAATAAGTAGTGACATTAAAAATAGTAAAAATATATTTTCTTGATTTGGCAAAATTAAAATCATTAATAATGCACAAGTTCCATATATTGGACAATATGGTCCGATTAAAAATCCTCTATTAACAAAGCCTTTATTATCTTTACTTGTAGCAATTACTTCTATAACCCAGCCTATAAATGAATAAATAATATATAGTATAAAATATAATTTTATATTCATTTTTTCCCCTTTCTAGATAATCCTAAATATTTAGGATATTCTTTTGGATGCTTTAAAATATCTAATGAACATACTTTATCCATATAAGTTACTACCCAAGTCTCTTTATATTTAGGTATAGCAATATTTAAAGGAAACATATGCTTTACTATTATATCTTCTATTTTAGGATTAATTAGTTCAGGAAACGTTTTTTTAGAATTTTCTAATGCTTCTTTAGCATGTACAAAGCCATGCATTTCTCTAAACTTTTTCTTTGTTTTGTTTTCTTGCCAAGGCTTATAATAAAAGTCATGTAAAAGAGCTCCTATAGTAATACTTTTTACATCTAGTTTATGTTTTTTAGCAAACAAATATGATTTATAAGCCACTTGCATCGAATGATCATAAACAGATAAATTAATATGATGCATATAATCTTTTCTTTTAATAAATTCATCATTAGTAATGATAGGGTTTATATAATCTAAAAATTCTTGCTCATATTTCATTACAATCACCTTAATCATTATAACAAATATTATTTAAAAAGAAAAGAAGATTATTTATCTTCTAAATATTAAAAAAAAATATAATTTTTTCTTACTTAATTTCAATATTATGCTTCTTCATATACATTTCAGGTTTACCTATATTTAATTCTTCTGAAACATTTATTCCTAAACTGTTAATAAATTCTTGAATTTTTTTCTCCATTTTCACATCACCATCTATATCAGTACAATATTCAACTTCTAAAAATAAACCCAAATCTTTTACATTTTCAATTACAATTTCATAATCTTTAAATGTATATGTCTCTTTTCCATTATCTATTTCTATAAATTTAATTAAACCTAACTTTTTAAATATTTGTTTAGTTATATTTAATGATTCAACTTTTGTTTCATATTCATTAGAATATAACCATTTACCATTTTCAAAAACATCATCTTTG
>JALELF010000090.1 GCA_022771715.1 Bacillota bacterium | reverse complement strand
AAAATAAAACTAATAATTATTTGCAGTCATTCCTTAATACTTGTTTAAACAACAATTACATAAGTATAGAAGAGGATCAAACTATAATTTTTAAGTTTTTAGAATTACTTAAGTTTAAAATAGAAAAATATACAGGGTGTCTTACTAGTTCAGTAACAATTAAAACATTTAAAAATATAAATGATTCTAATTTATGGATAATTGGTCTTTATTTAAAACAGTATAAAAAAGATAAAATAATTGACATTTTATTAAAAGAAGACGTAAATAATATTTATAATAAGAGTGAAGAATATTTAAAAGACAAAATAAATAAAACTAAAATGTTTTATAATACTATTTTTAAAAACAATTTAATAAAAACCAATAATTATTTTTATAATACTACTTTAAAAGAAGGAATAAAAGCATTTTTTAAAATATACAATTTTAGTTATGATGCTTGTAATATAAATATTACAGCCGATTATGAGCCATTAAATAGACCTAATTTATATGGTATTGAATTTATTAGTAAGTATTTAGAATATATTAATTATGAAAATATTTTTTGTAAGAAATTTGATAATGATAGAATAGAAAAACTATTAAATTAGATGTTTGATGACTATGAGAATACTCCTCTTAATATAGCTGAAATAATTCTAATAGTAATAATCCCTTTAGAATATTTAAATAAAGATATTTTTGAATTAAATGTATTAGATATAGCTTTAGATATTCTTTATAATAATAAAAATTTAAAACAAGATTTATTAAATGCTTATGATAAAATAAAACTAAAATTAAATTTTAATGATAAAATATCTGATTATTTTGATAAAACTATTACAGAGATTGTTAATAAAATTTTATACAGTACTAAAAACAAAATGTTAGAAACATTATATAAAAAGAAAAATAAAGAAATTATTTATTACACACATAAAAAAATGAACAATAAAGATTATATTAATTTAGTTAATTTACTTAAAGACGAAGAAAATAAAGTAAATTTAATTATTAAAAAAACTACATCGTTAATAGACATAATTGATTTATTAAATGATGTTTATTTATCAAATGATGAATTAACACAAATATTTAGTAAATTACAAATAATAGAACTTATGGTTATAAAAAAATATTATAATAAATACATAAATAAAATATTAGATGCATACATAAGTAAAAAAAATAATTGTGAGAAAAAAATAATTAATAATTATCAATTTGTAGTTATTAAAGAGATAAATTAGTAATTATTTATGTTATACTATTATTGTTTGAAGGTGTTGGTTATGAAAGCGTTTTACAAAGATTATATAGAAAAAGATTATTCGTTTGATAAACAGACATTACTTGGAATTGTTTGTTTAATAATTGTATTATCTGGTATATTTGGATTTGTTTATGAATTTATATTTTACTATTTTAATAGTGGTATGGAGTCATTTTACTGGCGTGGTGGTAATTTTTTACCTTGGATAAATATATATGCAATTGGCTCAGTAATGATTTGTCTTTTAACTTATAAACATAGAAGAAGTGCTTGGAAAGTATTTTTAATTAGTTTTGTTTTAAGTGGTATTTTAGAGTACATTGCGGGTTTTGGAATGTATACGTTAGGGAATGGTTTTAGATGCTGGGATTATAATACAGAAATCCTTAATTTTGGAAATATAAATGGTTTTGTTTGCCTAAGAAGTGTTACATTTTTCGGTTTATCTAGTTTACTATTAATTTATGGAATGGTTCCTTTTTGCTTTTATTTAGCAACTAAAATGAACAAAAAGACGTTTCTTATAATAAGTATTACTTTATGTTCAATCATTTTGTTTGATGAATTTTATAACTTATTATTCGCAAGAGTTTTAAAATTACCAAGAGCATCTGATATCTATAAAAAATTAGGTTTTAAATATATGAGTTTTAAGTAGGTGATAAGTATGTATGATATGATTTTTAAAAGAAAATCTTTTCATTTGTTTAAAAATACTGGTGATAAAAAAATATCAATAGAAGAACTTAATAAAATCAAAAATGAATTAAAAAAATTAGTACCTCTAAACGAAAATATTAAAATAGATATAAAAATAGTAAGAGCAAGTGAAACTAGTTGTAATAAAGAAGAAGAATATTGCATCCTATTTTATAGTGAAAAAAAAGATAATTATTTACAAAATATAGGATACATAGGAGAACAACTAGATTTATATTTAGTTTCCTTAAATATAGGAACATTATGGTATGGAATAGGAAAAGAAGAAAATTATAATGATTTAGACTTTGTTATAATGATGGCTATTAAAAAAGTTGATGCAGATAAATTTAGAAAAGATATGTTTAAAAGCAAAAGAAAAAGTATATCAGAGATATGGAAAAACGAATACTATACAAATGTTGCTGAAATAGTAAGATTTGCTCCAAGTGCTTGCAATTTACAACCTTGGTTTGTTGAAAGTTCTTTAAATGAATTAAAAGTATACCGAATTAGACCAAATAAACGTGGAATAATGCCTACTACTAAAGTTGATTATTATAATAAAATTGATATTGGAATATTTTTGCTTTTTTTAGAGTTATGTTTAAAAGAAAATAACGTAGAATATGAAAGGCAATTACTTACTGATGATGACTCAGATAAAGCGATTAATGCTATTTATAAAGTGGGGGTATAATGAAAAAATATAAAGAATTGAGAAAACAATTAATAGAAAAAAATAAAGAATTTATTTCTTCTGAAATATTATCAAATTGGGATGAAGAAAAAATATTAAAATATAATGTTAAGTTAAATTTAAATGAGTTAATAATGAATGAAAATGAATTAAAAATTATTCTTTTAAATGCGAATAGATATTTATTTACTAAAACAGAATATGAGTATTTTATAAATATATTAAGTTTAAATAAAATATTAAAAAAAATAAGGAAGTGATTATAATGCTTATAAGTAATGAATGGAAAGATTATGAATGCATATCAGCTGGTAATGGTGAAAAACTAGAAAGATGGAAAAATGTAATATTTAGAAGACCAGAACCCCAAGCAATGTGGATAGTAAAGAAAAATGATTTTTGGAAAAATGTCGATGGATTTTATCATCGTTCTAATAAAGGAGGAGGGTATTGGGATTTTAAAACTAAGCTTCCTGATTTTTGGACAGTTTCTTATAAAAATTTAACATTTAAAGTAAGCCCTACTAATTTTAAACATACAGGACTATTTCCAGAACAAGCAATCAACTGGGATTTTTCTATGAACAAGATAAGAAATGCTAAAAGAAATATAAAAGTCCTTAATTTATTTGCGTATACTGGTGCAGCTACAATGGCTGCTTCTAGTGCTGGTGCTTCATTAGTAGTTCAAGTAGACGCTAGTAAAGGAATGACAGAGTGGGCTAAAGAAAACATGAAATTATGTGGATTAGAAAATAATAAGATTAGATTTATTGTAGATGATTGCTTAAAGTTTGTTGAAAGAGAAGCAAGAAGAGGCAATAAATATGATGCGATTATAATGGATCCACCTAGTTACGGTAGAGGCCCTAATGGGGAAGTATGGAAGT
>JALELF010000080.1 GCA_022771715.1 Bacillota bacterium | reverse complement strand
ATCATGAAGCTCACGTTTACCATTAATAGGATTAATTCGCCATTCAAAACTAGATGAGATATAAAAACCACTATTAGTTGGCCATGCCCAAACTGTAAGACTACCAACAGTTGGAATATATTTTTGACCAATTAAAACAATTTGATTAACAGTTGGTTTGATTTCAACTTTGCTTTGAGTATTAACATATGTAGTTAACCCATTAACTTTTTTAATATCACGTGATACTCTATCAATACCATTAGAACCATATTGTGTAACTTGATTGTTACCAATCGCTAATTCATTAGAATATTCTTCGATAGTAGAAAATTTATTTTCAACATCTTCAACAACATACTCTTCTACTACTACTTTAATCTGTGGATCAGTAACAGCAATTTGAACATTTTGTCCAACATATAATAAATTTTTAGCATTCGTAATATCATCATTTGATAAAAGCAATTCCTCAACACTAATCTTATTATCAAAAGCTATACTTTCAATAGTATCACCACTTTTAACCGTATAACTAGTTTTTTCAGCGTTTTCGCCAAACAACAAATACTGACTTAACTCATCAGAATCAGTATATATTTTTTCATCAGTTGAAATATAAGTTTCTTTTAATGTTTTAGCATTTTCAATATACACATTTTCAATAATTGTTCCTGTATCAGTTATTTCTTCCTGTGTATTATCTAAATACTTTTGATAATTATCAGTACCAACAAACGCTTTAATTGTGTTTTCAAGCGCTTTACTAAAGATATCAGTAGAAGTAGCATATATTACTTGATTTTTGTCATCATCTTTTATAGTCATCTGATATCCTTTAACAGAAAAAGCTTTTTTTTCTTTTATTTGTTCATAAATATCACTTATTTTATCAGTTTTACTATCATATTTAATTATTTTTTCTATTTTTAAACCTTTTGGTGAATATACATTAGATACACCATATTCATTTTTAATAGACTCATTTTGATTATCAATATATTTTAAAAGCTTTTTTTCTGATGTTATGGTTCCTATTAACTCACCATCTAAAAATACTTGATAAAAGGTATTAGGTTCTTCTATTTCTTTATAATCAAAACCTAACCAAAAAACCGATAATCTAACAATAATTATAAAAATAATTGATAAACCCTTTTTCATTATTCACCTTCTTTATTTATATAGTTAACAAACGTACTTGTATTTTTTTTAAATATTAAATCAATCGTTCCAGTACCACCATTACGATGTTTAGCTAAAATAAGTTCTGATTTAACTGTATTTTCATCAATTGATAACTCTTTCTTATAATAAGCTTCACTAAACAAGAAAGATACAATATCAGCATCCTGTTCAATAGAACCAGACTCTCTTAAGTCACTAAGTAAAGGTCTTTTATCTTCTCTTGCTTCAACACTACGAGAAAGCTGAGCTGCCGCTATAACTGGTACTTCTAATTCCATAGCCATTGTTTTTAATCCACGAGATATATCTGATACTTCTTGTTGACGATTAGAGCCATTCTTAGAATTGCTACTAATTAACTGTAAGTAGTCAATTATAACAATTCCTAAGCCATTTTCAGAAGTAGCTAATCTTCTACATTTTGCTCTTATTTCATTAACTGTCATACCAGGAGTATCATCTATAAATATTTTAGTATCAGCAAGGCGACTAATTGCTTCATTAAGTTTTCGCCAATCATCATGTTCCAAATGTCCAGACTTTAATTTATTATTATCTATTTGACCAACTGAAGAAAGCATTCTCATTACCAATTGTTCAGCACTCATTTCCATGTTAAATAAAGCAACAGTCTTTTTAGCATTTATAGCTATATTAGTAGCAATATTTAAAACAATTGCTGTTTTTCCCATACCAGGACGAGCAGCCAAAATAATTAACTCATGGCCATGAAACCCCAATGTTTTCTTATCTAAATCATAAAATCCTGATGGAACACCAGTAATCTCTCCATGTGATTGAGATAATACTTCAAGTTGCTTTTGTGTTTTAAATAAAACATCTTGAATGCTTCTAAATTCCGTACCTTTTTGACTTTTAGCAACACTTAGTATTCTTTTTTCAGCATTCTCGATTACTTCACTTACTTCTACACCTTTATAACAATCCGTTACAATGCTAGTTGCTTCTTCTATAAGATGCCTTAAAGTAGCTTTTTCATCTACTATTTTAATATATTCATCAATATTAGCAGCAGTTGGAACTATATTTAATAACTCACTTAAATAAGGCATTCCCCCTATTTGTCCTAAAAGTTCTCTTTTTTTTAGTTCAGCACTTACTGTCATAATATCAACAGGTACTTTTTTTTCACTTAAATCACTCATTACAGAAAAAATTTTAGAATGAGCATCTAAATAAAATAAATCACTTCTTAAACTTTCAACTGCTTTTTGTAGGGCGTATTTAGACATAAACATAGACCCAAGCACAGCTTGTTCAGCATCTATGTCTTGTGGTATCTGTTTTTCTTTCATAACTACCTACTTTCTTTTTGTAACGTTACCTTTACTTTTGCAATTACATCTTTATAAAGATCTATTCTAACTTCATAAGTACCCAAACAATCTAAAGGCACTTCTATGTTTATTTTCTTCTTATCAATGTTATATTTTTCTAATTCTTTTGCTATTTGTTTAGCACTTACACTACCAAATACTTTATCACTTACACCAGTTTTAACTTTAAAAATCAAATTCAATTTTTCTAGTTTACTTTTAATTTCAGTAGCTTCTTCTCTTTTTTGATTGTCAAGTTCCATTTCTTTCTTTTTTTCTGTGTTTAATTTTCTCATACCAGTTGTATCTGCTAATACACCAAGACCATTTTTAATCAAAAAGTTTTTACCAAAACCATCTTTTACATCAATTATTTCACCTTTTTTACCATGTTTTTTTACATCTTGTAATAGAATAATTTTCATTAGTTATCACTCCTTTATTGCACTAATTAACATTTTTTCTACTTCTTTTTTTGTTTTGTCTTTTATTTCGGTTGCAGCATTATTAAAGTGGCCACCTCCGCCTAATTTTTTCATCAAATCTTCAACATTTATATCGCCTAAACTCTTAGCGCTTATTCCAATATTGCCATTTTTTAATTTGCCTAAAGCTAGTCCTACTTCAACATTTTCAAACTGTAACAAATCAGTTGCGACAATAGCCAAAGCTTCTTTACTATAACTATCATCGTCAAAAACACATAGTGCTATATTATCACTAATCATTTTAGCACTCTCTATTAATTTTTGTCTTTTAAAATATTCCTCTTTATTTTCTTTAAGTAATTCATTTTTAATTAAGCCATCTGCTCCTAGTTTATAAAGGCTAGCAGCTATTTCATATGTTTTATCAGTTGTTTTAATATTAAAGTTATTAGTATCTATTTCAAGTCCAGCAAGCATTATAGTAGATATCATAGGATTAATTACTTTATTTAAATATTTCAAATAATTAATCATTATTTCTACTGTACTAGATAAGCTAGAATTAATATATGAAATTATTGTATTTTTTATATAATCAGTATCTTTAATATGATGATCTAAAACAATAACATTTTTAACTTTATCAATTAAACTAGGTATTTCTACCATTTCTTTTTTATGGGTATCTATAACTATTAATAAAGCATTTTCATCTATGTTTCTATTACTATATTTATAATTTATATTTTCTACTTTAGATATAGCTTTACTAACTGAACTATTTACTTCTTTGTTCATAATAATATAAGCTTCTTTATTAAAAGACATTATTATTTCATACATACATAAAAGCGAACCAAAAGCATCTAAGTCTATATTTCTATGTGCCATTAGATATATAGTATCATGTTTTTTTATTTCTTCTGTCAATGACTTAAATAGTTCTTGCATTATATCACCGTCCTTTAAACATTATACTATAAAATAGTATGAATTGTAAAATAAAAAGTCATAAACAAATAAATATGCTTATAACTTATAATATTATTAACTCAATTTAGATACTAAAACTTCTATTACAGGTCTTAAACCAATTTGATAATTTGTTACCAGTAGCATTCAAAAATTCTTTACATACTGATTCTTTTCATCAATATTTACTTTTATTAATTCTTCTTTATTCTCAAAATTTCAAATTTTTCACGTTTTGCGTGTTAACTTTGAAAATATACGTTCTATTTTTCCAATTAATAATATAAATTTTTTTAGTTAATCTTATTGCATATCTTTCTAACATCTAGTATTATTATTGTAGAATAAGGAGAGTATATGAAAAAAAGTGAAAAACTATTATTAAACAGAATCAAAAAAATAATTGAAGAAACTAGTGATATTGACACCCAAACACTTGCTGATAAGCTTAACATAACTAATGATGAATGCATAGAACTTCTAAATAATTTGGGAATAGATATCATAAATGAAAACATAAATGATGAACTAAAAGAATGTGAAGAATTAATAACAGATGATGACAAAAAAAAGAAAATATTTGAATTAATCAAAAAAGAAATAAGTATCAACAAAATAAGTGAAATCACTAGCCTATCAGAACTAGAAATAGCGGGCATTATAAACGAATTAAAAGAATCAGGTTATAACATATTGAATGTAATCAAAAATAATGAAAACATAGTTATAAATTTAGGAAACGAAAGTCTTAGAAAAAACTATATTCACAATATTTCTGACATAAATGAAGATTTTACATTTCTAGCTATTTCAGACACTAGACTATGCTCATACTATCAACAACTAGGTATTCTAAACGAAATATACAAAATCGCATTCTCAAGTGGCGCTAAATTTGTACTTCACTGTGGTGACATAACGGAAGGAATATATAAAAACAAAATGTTTAAAGACACAATATTTGCTCATGATACTTTTGCTCAAAAAGAATATGTAATTAACAATTACCCATTCATAGAAGATTTTAACACCTACTTTTTAACAGGAGACAAAGATGCTACTTTAAACAGAGAATCAACCGAAAACATTGGAAAACTAATCGCAAATGATAGAAAAGATTTAATATATTTAGGTCAAAATAGAGCCATTGTTAAAGTGGGAAATACCAACATATTAATGAGACATCCAAAAGGAAAAGTCGCATATACTATTTCATATAAATCTCAAAGACACATAGCTTCCCTTAGAAGTGAAGACAAAGTAAATATAATCCTAAACGGTCATTGGTGCTACATGGATGAATACATCAAAAGAAAAATACATCAATTTTCTATACCTTGTTTAGTTGCACAAACACCAGAAATGGACTTAAATGATATTCCGAATACAGTAGGTGCTTATTTAATAAATGTCAAATTAGATAAAAAAGGCCTATTCAAAAAAACAACATATAGAAGAATCTGCTACTATCAAACATTAAAAAACGAAGACTATAGAAGAGTAAAACCATTAAATATTAAAAAAGATAGTGAAGAATATAAAAAACTATGTTTAAAAAGGGAGAATATACAATGATAGATTATGAATATTGTACTAAAATGTTTAAAATAATGAAAAACAATCAAAAAGTAGAAGACATATGTAATGAACTAAAACTAACTACAATTGAATTTAAAGGTTTAATCGAAATACTTTCTTCAATGGGCTATGATATAACAATACAAAATGAAAACGGAATAGATATTATAAAAAAAAGAAATATAATTAAAACATCTAAAAATATAAAACCAAATATCAATAATTTAAATCATTTAAAAATATGCATAGTATCAGATACTCACCTTTGTACAACAATCCAACAATTAGGACTATTAAACAAAGTTTATAAAGAAGCTTATAAAAGAGGAATAACTACATTTTTACACTGTGGTGACTTATTAGATGGAGATTTTACCAAAATAAGACCAGATCAAAACTATCAATTATTTAGAAGAGGTTTTGATGAACAAGTCGGATACGCAATTGATATGTATCCGCATATAAAAGGATGTACTACTTATTTTATTGAAGGAAGTCATGATCAAACACATGTAAAAAATGGTGGTGCTACTCCAGGAACTTGGATTAATAAACTAAGAAATGATATGGTTTATTTAGGAACGCCACAAGCTAAAATAGAATTTAATAAAGTAGTATTTTTGTTACAACATCCAGGGGGAGGATGTGCAAGAAGCTTATCATACAAACCACAAATTGCGATTGATGAAATGGAAACAAATGAAAAACCAAATATATTTTTACAAGGACACTTTCATAAAGCTTATGGAACTGTATATAGAAATGTTCATACATTTTTAGTACCATCATTCATGGATCAAAGTGGATTCATGCAAATGAATAATTTAAAAAGTATCATAGGAGCTTATTTCTTTGATATATATTCAGATAAATTAGGTCACATTGAATATTTTGACGTTGAACCAATTAACTTTGATATAAAAGACATAGATAAATTTGATTATAAACATGTAAAAAAATTAACTATAAACTAAAAAATATAACTAACAGTTATATTTTTTTATTCAACAGGAACAAGTGTAGCCTCAGTTACAGTATAGTAATACCTACTAGTAACATAAGTGTTAGATTTTCCACCATATAAATCATAGAATTCTTCCAGTGTTAAATTCTTATGAAGTCCATATTCATAATGATCACTATTTCCATCAAAATGTAGCATTGAATCAGCAAAAATAATTTCATTGTTAGAGTCAATTCCCATAATGGCTATTATGTGCCCTCCCTCAGATGCAATACCGGTCATTTCTCTTAAAGTACTAGAATCAACCTTTCTGCCTCTATAATCAACATAACCTTTTTTTCTTTTAGTAGCGTTTAAATAAATTATACCTCCCTTATTTAAAGTCTCTTCCCAATCATTTAAAACTTCTGTTTTATCGCTGCTAGCACCATATATCTTTTTATCGCTAACATCACTATCTACAGTATATTTAACTCCATTTACTTCAAGAACATCATTTCCAGAATACATTTCATGAAACCCATAAAACTGGCCACCATTAGCTCTTGTTACATCTTTCATCGTAATATCCATATTACCCGTTAAATATTGAAGAGTAGTTCCAAGTGCGAATATCGAGCAACCACTACCACCCATATTAATTTCTTTATTACGTTTAATTCTAAGCTTTTTTCCAGCCCATTTATACTGATCATAGAGTTTAAAAGATCTGCCATTAGAAAGTTTAACCATAAAATAAGGTCCTTCTTCATCATCAGTAATTCTTTCAATACCAATAACATCCATTCTTCCACTACTAACATCAGTGTAAGTTAAAGAATCATTACTAATATCATATACTGGAAGCATTCCACTAACTTGTGATTTGCTATACCCATTTAACATTAAAATAGAACTAATTGTAGTATTAGCTTCTTCACAAAGACCTACTAATATTTTAATAATATTATCTCTTTCACTAGATAAGCTAGATATTTGACTACTTAAACTTCTTAAGCTTGAATTAAGATGTGATATTCTAACATTCTCTTCATCATTTCTTCTCAAATATCTAAGTTCACTTTCAATCCTATTTTTAGTAGTAATAATCGTAGATAACTTACATTCCACCTGATCCAAACTCTCATCATTTTTTTTAATTTCTTTAATTGTTGGCAACAATTTATTAATAGCCATTCCACATACTGAAACCAATTTGTCATTTATAAAATTACTTAATTTAGTACATGAAGAATCAATATTACTTAAAACACTATTTTTTATTAAAGGGGAACCACTTTCATTCCAAGCATTACTATTAATTTTATTAGCATACATACTTGTACTAGTAGCTGTTTGGCTAACTATTTCAGCTAAACTAGCAGATTTTGATACTATACCTTCATCTAATACATCATAATATTTCTTGTATAATTCAAAATATCTCATTTTCTCCCCACCTTTAATTAAATATCGTTTTTAATTGCAAAATTATAAGCATCCTTACACATATCTTCCAAAGTATAAATAGTTTTAAAGCCTAATTCTTTATATGACTTAGTAACATCAGCATAACTACTAGCAATATCACCTGGTCTTCTATCTACAATCTTATAATTAACTTTAACATTATTTACTTTTTCAAAAGTTTTAATAATATCAAGAACACTATATCCAACACCAGTACCTAAGTTATAATAATCAATTCCTGTTTGTTTCATAACATGTTCTATAGCCTTAATATGGCCTCTAGCTAAATCAACAACATGAATATAGTCTCTTACACCAGTACCATCAGGTGTATCATAGTCAGAACCAAAAACACTCAAAATTTCTAGTTTATTTAAAGCAACTTTAACTATATATGGCATTAAATTATTAGGAATACCATTGGGATTTTCCCCTATTAAACCACTTTTATCAGCACCTATTGGATTAAAATATCTTAAAACAGCAATACTAAACTCATTATCAGAAACATACAAATCTTTAAGTATTTGTTCAATCATTAACTTAGTAGTTCCATATGGATTAGTAGTAGATAAAGCTTCATCTTCTTTTATTGGTAAAGTTTTAGGAATACCATAAACAGTTGCACTAGATGAAAATACTATTTTTTTACAAGAAAATTCTTTCATTACTTCACATAAACAAATAGTGGAATAAAGATTATTGTCATAATACTTTAAAGGTAGTTTAACAGATTCACCAACTGCTTTATAACCAGCAAAATGAATTACTGCATCTATTTTGTTTTCAGTAAATATTCTTCTTAATAATTCTTTATCACTAACGTCACCAAAATAAAACTTTAAATCCTTATTAGTTATTTTTTTAATTCTATCAACAACATCATTATTAGAGTTAGAAAGATTATCAATAATGACAACCTCATAACCATTTTTAAGTAATTCGACACAAGTATGACTTCCAATATAACCTGTACCACCTGTAACTAATATCATAATATCCTCCTATAAATCAACATATTTATTTATAATTCTTTTATAATTTTTTTTATTTTCTTTAATCATTTTTCTATAACTTAAAGAAGAAGGTTGATAAGCAAAATAATCATAGTGATTATTTTTTTTAACATTAATTGTCATTATAAAACTATCAACATTATTATTTAAATCTTTATATACACAAAGAATAGTGTTATTATCTTCTAAAATACCGTCATTTGACTTTTGAATATCAGAAATAATCTGAGCTGATATTTTCTTTATCTCGCCCGCACCTATATCAAAAGTAGTATATAATTTTTGATTAGAAGTCTCGCTACTTTTCTGTGAGCCATAAATTTGATGACCAGTAAGTAAATTATAAAATTTAATATTAGTTGAAACACCATATCCAATATTTTTAAGAGATATTTCAACATTGAGTAATCCTTCACTTTCTAACTCAATAGCGTCTTTAATATCTATATTTTTTTCTGAATAATTTTTTCCAACTAAAGTAAGATAATATCTATATTTATCAATAGAAGAAATTGTTTTAATACTTTCTAATACTAAATGTGGTTGATGATTTTCTCTAGTTTGCGCTTTTATTCTTTTATTAACCGTATAAACAGTCGCAAATACTGGAATAATAATTGATAAAATTGGTAAAATCATGTCAAAAAATATATCTAACATTAATTTCTTACCTTAATATAACTATGAATTAAATAATCCATTGTTATTTTTATATCTGGGAATACATCTATTTTATCTAAATCATCACGACTAAACCAGCCAACTTTATCAATTTCTTCATCATAATTATTAACATCAATTACATTAATAGGAATAGCTGCATATATAATATCAACATGAACATCACCATTACTACCACTATTCTTTTGAATACCAAGTGGTCTTATAAAATCATCTTCTCTAGGAAATCTTTCACCTATTAACTGAACTTTTAATCCAGTTTCTTCATAAACTTCACGTAAAGCAGTTTCCTCTGGGGTTTCATCATTTTCTATATGTCCACCAGGTTGCACCCATTTATTAAATTTATTGTGATGAACTAATAATATCTTTTTAGTATATGGATCTATTACAAATACTGATGCACAAAAATGTCTTGCCATATTATCACCACTCTAATTATATAAGAAAATAAAAAAAAATAAAAGTTTTAATCACTTTTATCTATCAAGTAAATGTAAACTATTCCAATACTTCTAATGGATAGATTTCATCATCTTTAAGATAAAAGCATAATTTTTCACTATTATCTAAAGTTGCTAATAAAACATTAGATATATCAATTCCTCTTATTTTTAGTTCTTTCATTAACCATTCAATATCTTTATTCATATTTTTAAGATTATTTTTCATAATTTTGCCATCAATTATAACATTACCACATAAAGTACTAGATGATACTTTTATTTTCATATCTTTCGGTGTTAAAGGTTTTAAATTAGCTTTAGATAAAACACTTAACTTACCATTAGCTTCCATAATACCAAATTCTATTTCTGATAAATCAAAATAACCATTATTTCTACATTCCTCTAATAAATCATTAATATCAAATTTAACTTTTTTTAAATTTTTCATTACAATATGGCCATTTTGAATTAACATAGTGGGTGTACCAACAAAAAATCTACGTAAAACAATACTTTTCATAGTTAAAAAATTAATCAAATAGGCCAAAACGCCAAAAACTAAAATGGCAACAACACCATTCATATAATTAATTTCAGTATTAACAGTCATTTCTGCCGCAAAATTACCAATAGATATTCCTATAACATAATCAAATAAACAAAGCTCAGAAACTTGTTTTTTGCCAATAATTTTAGTTATAATAAATAAAATAAATAACGATAAAATAGCTCTAATAAATATTTCAAATAATTCCATAATATCACCTATAGTTATTATGGAATTACTAATACTTATTTATACTAAACTTAAAAATTCTTTAGGAATATTTATATTAAATGTCATTTCTTTTTTATAAACAGGATGAATAAATGTTAAAGAAGTCGCTACTAAACAAAGTCTATGAATAGGATTAGTTAAACTGCCATATTTCTTATCACCTACTATAGAATGTCCAATATCCATCATAGAAAAACGAATTTGATTTTTGCGACCAGTAAGTATTTCTATTTCAAGTAAACTATACATTTTATTACTTCTTATTTTTTTATATTTAGTAATAGCTAATTTACCATTTGGATCACTATATGTAACAAAGTTTTTATTCTCTTTTAAATAATTTTTAATAGTTTTAGAGTCTTCTTTAACAACTCCTTCAACAACAGCTACATACTTTCTAGTTACTTTGTCCCAATTATCTTGAAAATAATTTTTAACATCAACATTTTTAGCAAATAACATTAATCCACTAGTATCTTTATCAAGTCTATGAACTATAAAAACTCTTTGATTCTTTTTTCTTAAATATTCATAAACTTCATGATACATTGTTTTTTCTTTTTCTTTTAAAGTAGAAATAGAAAAAATACCAGATGGTTTATTAACTATAATTAAATATTTATCTTCATAAATTATGTCCATTTTTTTCAAAGCTATCACCTCTATACATTTCATCTAACAATTCGTTATTAGAACTATAATTATTGTTATTTACTATATACATATTATCGTCTATTTCAAAGGGATAACTAACAATATTTATATTACTAAAATGATATTCTATTCTTCTAAAAGTACGAATAAATTTTTCTGTTAAGTTTTTTTGAATATCTTCTTGTTTTTCTAAATCTTCTTTTAAAGTTGAATGATTACCTTTAAATAAATTAAATTGCTCTTTTATATCAAACATTATTTTCTTAGCATTCCATCTTTCAATTAAAAGTGGAACTACTACAAAATTATTAATATTTTCTCGATTTAAAACTCCAAACATTACTGATAAAGATAAAACAAAAGACATTGTAACATCTGTAACATTTTCTTCATATTCTTCTTCCTGAACACCGCTATTTATTACATAAAGTTTTCTATTAATTTTTTTGATGTAATCATTTTTTTCTTGCCTTTTGTTTTGAATCGCATATATATAACATACTCCATTATCAATACCAAATCTAATACTTGGCATATTATAAACAAATTCATTTCTTTTTAAAATTATATTAAATGAATATGGTGTTTCATCATAAGGATAATTTTTATCAATTTTAACAATTACATCACTTTCTAAATGCTTTGAATAAAAAGATAATTCTTTCTTTAGAGTATTATCAAGCATAAAATTAATTCTTCTTTTTATATAAATATCTGGATTATTAAAATCATTACTTGTCATATTACTAAATAAAGTAGCTAACAACATTTTTCTTTCATTTGTAACATCTATTTTTTTATTACTATAAAAGATAGTTGCTATATCTAAATATTTATTTAGCAATGTTAAAAATGAAATTTTATCTTTAACTATTAATGTAGGCACTAATAAATCACTATCTGAACCAATATAGTTATCTTCTATTTTAGAATTAAACAAAATATTAAAATACATTCCACAATCTACCCTACCAGTAGATGCTTCTTTAATAAATTCATCAAATAAATCCATATTATTTATTACTATTTTTATAGTAATCCCTTTCTGAAATAGACATTAAAATTTCTTCTAATTCATTATCTTCTATATCATTCAAATAGTCTTCTAATAAAAATATTAAATCTTTCATATCAACACACCTTTTATAATCAATATCATATCTATCTAAAATAGATATTTCATGATTATTAAGAATTAAATTATCTACATAATTTAAAGAATTATCATTTATTATTTTATTTATTTCTTCATCCATATTATTCACCATTTATATAATATCACATTTTGTATTAATAATTATCATTCTAAATACAAAAAGTCATTACTTTAATGAATATATGTTATTTAAAATCATCATATAAAATTTAAAAAGAACTAAGATTCTTTTAAAAATTCTTAGTTCTTCATCATTTTTGAGTTTTATTTGCAATTAACATAAGGTATTTCATCAATTGAAGTATCAACACCAGCTATTTTTATTGATGTTAAATCTGAATTATTATTAAATGCATCACAACAAATTTGTGTTTCGCTACTTTCTATAATTACAGAAGTTATTTTATTATTAGCAAAAGCACGCTCACCTATACTTTTTACTGTACTTGGTATTACTACACTTTTTATGTTGCCAATAGCGACAGTGTTAGCAAGTTCATTATCTTCTTTATTACTCATAAATTGAATATTACTTTTACTTAACATTGATGTTTCTGTTGATAATTGCTTTGCGTTGAATGCACCAGTGCCTATAGCCACTACTGTCTTTCCATCTATTGTAGAAGGTATTACGACATCAATTCCTCCTATATCTATATTATAGTCAGTTATTGTTATTTCACTAGAACTAATTACTACATTCTTTATAACATTATTTGTTTTTAATTCTTCTAAATTTATATATCCTTTATTTAATGCTTCTTTTAATGTTAAGCCATCAAATTCGCCACCATTACAAAATGTTGTTGCCTCTTCTTCACTCATACCATCAGTTTGAAAATAACTAACACAATTATCTCCTACTTCAAAACTTTCTACTACTACTACTCCAAAATATTCATAAGTAAAAGCACTCGCTATTGTAGATGTCTCTAAAACACATTTACCTTCTTCATATTCAGTTGTAGTTGTTTCATTATTATTTTTTATTACACACCATTTATCATTATGGATGGCTTAGCTTTCTTCTCCATCTTTATTTTACTTAATTGTTCCACTTAAGTTTTTAGCATTATTTACTTTAACATTTTCTCCTAAGTCTATTTCTCCATTTTCAAACTCATAGGTATAACCTGCTTCTGTAAGCTTTTCTGGTATATCAAACTTAGTTGCTTCCACTACT
>JALELF010000066.1 GCA_022771715.1 Bacillota bacterium | reverse complement strand
AAAAAACAGATGGTAAAACTTTACCAGAAAGTAAATATTATGATTCATTTACAATAACAGGAGAAAATACTGAAGTAGATTTAACGACAGGATGTAATGGAGGAAAATGTTATGGAACTGTAGAATTTGGTGGTTGGTATGATGATGGAGTTTATTCCATAGAACCTGCTGTCCCTTGGCTTGGTCGCGGAGGCGGCTACAACAACGGTGCTAATGCAGGCCTTTGGTTCTTTGGAGGTGGCAGCGGTAACGCGGACGTCGTCTCTTTCCGTGCCGTCATCCGTGTATAAAATATAAATGTTAAAATAAAAACTGATAAAATGTCAAATTTAAATGTTGATAACTTTTTATCTTTTTTAGCTTTGAATAAGTTTATAATAAAAATATTATATATTTATTATACATAATGAAAATATTTTCATAAATTAAAATATAAAAAATTAAGGAATGTGAGATTATGAAGATTGGGAAAATTAATATTTCGCAAAAAAATTTAATTATAATTGGCTTGTCTATTTTTGCTGTTATAGGAAGTGCTGCATTACTTAAAGGTAATGGCAAAATATTCTATAATCCTGATGCTAATGTAAAAATAGTTAAGTCTGAAGCTAATAAAATAGAATTAGAAGATTATAAAACTAATGAATTTTCTATTAAGAAGCCTAAAGGATGGAAAGTAGAAACACTTGGAGATTATATTCATTACACTATTAAAGTATATAATCCTGATAATCCAATTTATCAATTTTTTTTCAATATGAAAACTGAAGGTTATAATAAATCAGAAGATGCAAAAAAATGGCAACAAAAGTATTATCCTAATAATATGTTTGCTAAAACTAGTGTAATAGCCACTAAAGATACTGAAGGTTTTTACAAAATATTCAACGATTTAGGTACGCTAAATAATACAACTACATTTACGTTTCCAACGTTAAATGATTTTACCGTAAATGAAAACTTAGGCAAAGGTAGTTTGGGCGGTGATATGTTAAGGGCGACATTTAAAGACGCTAATGGTAAAGAGGGAGAAGGAATATTCACGGCTTATGTATACGATGTTGGTTCTTATTATGTTTATGAAAATATAATTTCAGGTAAACAAATTGATATTCAATATCTAAATGTATATGATGCTATTTTTATTAGTACTCCCAAAGATGAGCTTATTGATTGGCAAGATACATTAAGTACTATTTGTTCTTCGCTTAGTTTTAGTGATTCCTTTATAAATGGATTTTATAATGAACAAGATGCAGTTATGAAAAACTTTCAGCAAATTAGAGCCATAGGTAATCAAATAAGTGATGGTATAATGGATTCTTGGAATAAACGAAATAAGTCTTTTGATATTATGAGTCAAAAACAAAGTGATGCAATACTTGGTTACGAAAGAGTTTATGATACTGAAACAAATGAAATATATAAAGCATATAATGGGTTTACTGATGATTATGATGGAAATAGATATAAATCCGTAACAGATGATATGTACACACAAAAAACTAGTGGATATATAGAAAAGTAGGTACAATATGAAAAATAGAAAAAATATTTATTTTATTATAGCACTTGTTATATTAATCGCTGTTATAGTTATAATTACTATTAAGAATAATGATTTGAAATCAAATAATGATACGTCATCAGAGGCTAAATCAATAATGGATGTGCTTAAAGAAAAATATCCAGATAAAGAATATAAAAAACTAATAGGTATAGAGTTTTTAGATGAAAATACTTTATTTAGTGAATATTCATTCATAAATAATAATTCTATATATATTTTTAATCCTAGCAAATTAGATAATAATGAATTTGAATATAAAAAAGTATATGATATAGATAAAAATATTAAGGTTATGAATATTGCTCCAAATTCAGGAGCAGATATAAAATTTTATGATTATAACGATACTATATACACATTACATGATGACAATATTGATAATAAATTAAGTGATAATTATGATATGTATTTAAATGCAAATTATAACCTTAGTGATTATCTTAAGTGGGAATATTCAACTGAATTTCTTGGTAAGAAGATTGATTATGATTTTATGTCTAATTATGTTTATTCAAAAGATAACATTTTATATAGTAAAAATTATGGAAATGAAAAGTATCCAACGTTAGAAAAAGTAAGTGGTAATTATGAAGGCGAAGAAGTAATTAGAATATATAATGAAAGAATTCTTAAAACGGATAGAGCCTTTTATGAGATAATGAGTTATTTTGACGATAGCTTAAATAAAAGAATTGTTACAACGGTTAGAATTAATATGTTAACAAAATACTACGATGAAGTATTAACATTTACATATAAGTATGTAATATTAAAAGATTATACCCTTATACCTATAAACGATGTTATGGAAAATAGAGTAAGAGATTACTCATATGATTATTATTTAAGTGGATTTAATTATATGAGTGAAGTTAGATATGAGGAATAATTAAAAATCTTAGATTGTTAAAATGGTATATTTTCTAAAAATATACTTTTTTTATTAAAAAAATCCTACTAAAATTTTTGTAAACGTAAACAATTAAACGTTTTAAAAGTATTAAATGAAAATAGTTAATAGATTAAATTATGCTGGCTGTAAAGATACAAGTAATGTTATTAAAGGTGAAAAGGTTAGTTAGTTTTATAAAATCAACTTTTGTTGATTTTTTCTTTTATTCAAAAGGATTTTCTATAAAATATTCGTATATAAATAATAGGTGAGTATATGAATTTTTTAGATAAATATAATGAATTAATAAATAAAGATATTTATATTAGCAAAAATATGATTGATAACTTACTCTATAATGAAAATTTAAACATAGATTTAACTGATTTAGAAGTATACGCTAATATAGGTAAAACAATTGATAAACATAATTGTGATTTTTTAAATAACAAGTTAATAGAATATAAATCATATTTTGATGATATGTTTAAAGATATAGATAGTAATATTTTACTAGATGAAGAACAAAGAAAAATTATTATGTCAGATGATGATAATACTTTAGTAATAGCGGGAGCTGGTAGTGGTAAAACAACAACTATAATGGCTAAAATAAAATATTTAGTAGATAAATTAAATATAAAGCCAGAAGAAATTTTAATTATTTCATTTACCAATAAAGTAACAGAAGAATTAAAAGAAAAAATAAATAATAGTTTTAATATAAATACACCAATTTATACTTTTCATAAACTAGGATTAAAAATATTAGAAGATTCATCTAAAATAAAATATAAAATTATTGATAGCAAAGAAATAGATGATATTTTAGAAGATTATTTTTTTAATTATTGCTTTAAAGACAAAAAAGAATTAAAAAAAATATATAAAAATTTTAAAAAATATTTAAACATAACTAATAAAATATTTTCTTTTAAATGTTTTGATGATTATTATAAAAGTTATATAAATAGTTTATATTATAAAAATATCTATCATTTAAAAAAATATAATGATTTAAAAATCAAAGATAATTTAAAAATACTAAAAGGAATAGATGGTATTACATATAGTAATAAAATAGATGCTTTAGTAGCTAATATGCTTTATATAGAAAACTATTCTTACAAATATGATAATGTCTTTTATTTGTTTGATGATTTGCTTGACAAATACAAAATAAATAAATATAACTTAGTAATTAATGATAACTATTTAGAATCAATAATAGATTTTATAAAACTTCTTTTTAAACATAAAAAAGAAAGTAAAAAAAATAAAACTGAAAAAGAAATATTTTATAAATTAATGTTTAATTCTAAAGAAGATTCGTGTAAAGAATTTATTAATTTAGTTAAAAATTTTATTTTTAAAATTAAAAGTAAAAATATATCAATTGATGAAATAATAAAAAATAATCATTCTTTTAAAGAGCAATTAGAAGTATTAAAAAATATGTATAATTATTATAATTCTTATAAAGAATTAACTCATTTAATTGATTTTGAAGATATCATAATACTTGCTTATGAAAAGTTAGATAATATTAATTTAAAATATAAATATCTTATAATAGATGAATATCAAGATATTTCTAAATGTAGATATCTTTTAGTAAAAAAGATGATTGAATTATTTAATATTAAATTGTTTGCGGTAGGTGATGACTTTCAAGCTATTTATTCTTTTTCAGGATCTGATGTTAATTTGTTTACTGATTTTTATAATTTAATGGGACATGCTTCATTAAAAAAAATCACTAATACTTATAGAAATAGTCAAGAATTAATTGATATGGCTGGTAGTTTCGTTATGAAAAATAAAAACCAAATATTTAAAAAGTTAGTTTCTAACAAACATGTAAATAAACCTATAGAAGTATATTTCTATGAAAACAAAATATTAGTTTTAAAAAATATAATAGATAAAATATATAGTGAAAATAATAATTCTAAAATTCTTTTATTAGGTAGATATAAAAGTGATATTTCGACTATCATTGATAATAATTACTTTAAAGTTTATAAAGATAAAGTATTGTATACTGATCTTAATATATATTTAGACTTTATGACTATTCATGCTTCTAAAGGATTAGGTAGTGACAATGTTATTATTATTAATTTAAACAGTGGTAAAATGGGTTTTCCATCCCTTAAAGTTGATGATGATATAATTAATATATTAAATAGTAATTGTGCCTTAGAAGAAGAAAGAAGACTATTTTATGTGGCACTAACAAGAACTAAAAATAAAGTTTATTTAATGTGTCCTAAAGATAATGTATCTATGTTTTATAAAGAACTTTCAACTTATGACAGTTTTAAAGAAAATTCGATTGTTAATTTGACTTTTGAGTAATATTTCCTTATAATGTATAGGCGGTGGTGGTAATATGAAACTAATATTAATACCTAAGAATATAGATGAAATCACTAAAGCTAATGATTTAGTTGATGGCTTTATAATTGGTGTTGAATCTTTAAGTACTAATATGCCATTTTATGTTAATTTAAATGAATTAAAAGAAATACTTAAAATGACTTCTAAAAAAGTATTTGTATCTTTAAATAAGAATATGCATTCAAAAGATTTAAACTTTTTAAAAGAAATATTATTAGAACTTGAAAAATTGAATATTGAAGGTATTTTATATTATGATGTAAGTGTTGTTAATATAAAACAAGAATTATCTTTAAAAAAAGAATTAGTATGGAGTGCTGAACATTTAGTAACTAATTCTTTATCTATTAATTTTTGGAAAGATGAAGGCGTTAATTTTGCTTATTTGTCAAGTGATATAACTATAGAAGAAATCAAAAAAATAAAAAATGAAACTGATGTTACTTTAATGATGAATATTTTCGGGTATGTACCTATTTTTACATCATATAGACATTTAATTAAAAACTATTTAAAAACATTTAATTTAAATGATAATTCTGAAATCAATTATATAGAAAAAGAAGGTAAAAAATATCCTATTGTTGATAAAGAAAATACTACAGTATATTCAAGTAATATATTAAATGCTTGTTTACAAATTGATGAAGATATTGATTATGGAGTTATAAATAGTTTTAATATTGATGAAGAAGTAATTATTGAAATCATAAAATTATTTAAAGAATTAAATGAAGCAAATAAAGATGAAATAAATAGTAAAATTAATAGTTATTTTAAAAATATAGATAATGGATTTTTAAATAAAGAAACGATTTATAGGGTGATAAAATGAACAAACCAGAGTTATTAGCGCCCGCTGGTGATATGGAAAGGCTAAAAATAGCTTTTTTGTATGGTGCGGATGCGGTTTATATAGGAGGCTCTTTATTTGGACTTAGAGCTAATGCTAAAAACTTTACAATAGATGAAATAAAAGAAGCTGTAAATTATGCTCATAATTTAAAAA
>JALELF010000053.1 GCA_022771715.1 Bacillota bacterium | reverse complement strand
CTATTATCTAATTATGAATTAATAAGAAGTTATGCTAATTCAGTAAGAAACAAAATAATAGATTCAAAAGAATTCAAAGTGTTATCTTCATATGAAAATCAAGATATGGAGCAATATGTAACAAAATTTGCTAAAAAAAATAAGATTAATATATCTTTTGAATATATGGGAGATTTAGAAATAGTAGAAGAATTAAATAATAATTCTAAAGAGTATGATGCAGTTTGGATATCTAATTCAATATGGTTATATATGTTAAATAATACTTATACAGTTTCTTTATCAAAATCAATCAGTATTAGCCCAGTAGTAATGGGAATAAAAATGAGCAAAATAAATGAATTAAATCTAAAAGATAAAGAATTATATAATAAAGATTTATTAAATTTAATAAAAAATAAACAAATAAAATATGTAATGTCTTCAGTAACCCAAACCAATACAGGTGCAACTGCTTATTTAGGTTTTTTAAACACTTTAGCAGGAAGCCCTGAAGTATTAACAGAAACAATGCTTGACAATGAGGAATTAAAGCAAAATATGATTAATGTGTTTTCAGGAGTAGAAAGAGTTTCTGGTGATGAAAAATACTTAAAAACAATGTTTTTAAATAGTAATGATTATGAAGCAATCTTAGCAGATGAATCAACATTAATAAATATAAACAAAGAATTAAAAATTATGAATAAAGAAGAATTATATTTGATTTATCCAACTGATGGAGTCGCACTTAATGATTCAACTTTTGCTTTTATTGATAATAATAAAAACAAAAAAGATAATTTTATAAAAATCCAAAACTATCTTTTAAGTGAAGAATTTCAAAAATTATTAGAAGAATCTGGTAGAAGAACTTGGTATGGTGGTACAAAACAAGATGTTGACAAAAACACATTTAATCCTAATTGGGGAATTGATACTAATAAATACTTAATCGCTACTAAATATCCTTCTAAAACAGTAATGACCAAAGCAATAAACTTGTATATAGAAGAACTAAGAAAACCAACTCACGTTGTATTTTGCTTAGACTATTCTGGTAGTATGTATGGTAATGGTATAGAAGAATTAAGAGATGCGATGGATTATATATTAGATTATAATAAAGCTTCTATTGATAAATTACAATTTTCTTCAAAAGACAAAATAACAGTAATTACCTTTAGTGATAATGTTTCTAATATATGGCAAGTGAATAATGGAAAAGAGACAAATAATTTAATATATAATATACATAGATATAGTCCTGGAGGAAATACTGCTTTATATGATGCCATAATAGAAGGATTAAATATATTAGATAAAGAATCAAATGACTATACTAAAACAATTATAGCTATGACAGATGGCGCAGTTAATATAGGAAGTATATTTGACTTAACAAATAAATATAATAGAGTCAAAGAAAAAATACCAGTTTATAGTATTACTTTTGGTAACGCAATTGAAAGTGAATTAAACGAAATTGCAACCTTAACAAATGCTAAAGTATTTAATGGTAAAACAGGACTGCTTAAAGCATTTAAAGAAGTTAGGGGGTATAATTAATGTTAAAAAAAAGATATATTTATGCTTCCTTATTAGCGGGATTAGTATTTCTTATCCTATATTTAATACTAAATTTTAATATATTAATCAGTTTAATTTTAACAATTTTAACATATATAGGTGGTATTCTCTTTTATAAAGAAAAAGATGTTAGAAAATATGATCCTAACTTAATAATGCATTATTGTTATTTGATTTCTAAACTATATAATTACACGAATAGTATAGAAGACGAAATAGTAAATAAAAACATAAAAGAAATAACTGATGAAGCAGAAAAAATAATTATAATGCTAGAACAAAAACCTAACAAAGTAACACAAGTATATGATGGTTTTGATTATTATTTACCTTTATCAATAAAAGTTATGGAACACTATGTTTATCTAAAAAAGAAAAGTAATTTAACAAACAAAGAAAAAGGGTTTATGCTACAAATAAATGTATTTTTAGATAATATAGAAAAAGAAATATCAAAATTGTTAGAAAATATGAATTATACAAGAATGTTAGATATAAATTCAAGAATAGAAATATTTAAAAAAGGTAATGAAATAGTTAATAGCAAAGAAGTATTAGAAGAGGTGCATGAAATTGAAGGAAGGTAAAATAGAAAAAATAATTGGTGCAGTTATTTTAGTAGTAATTATTTTGGTAGTAGTTATAGTAAAAAATAATATGGATGGTAAAAATTTAACTTTAGTTTATGGCGCTGTAGGTGGTGGAAAAGAAGATTTTCTAGAAGACGAAGAATTTAATAGTATCTTAAATAAAAAATATAAGGTTAAATTTGTTGGTGACACATGGAGTAATGGAAAAACTGTTAAAAACGATGTAGTAAGAAAAGATGGTAGTGCTTATGATTTAATATTCTTCTCAGACCAAAGATTCTATGATTATTATAAAACACCTGCTAAAGTAGATGAAGCACAAAGAAAAACTGTAGTAGATGGTGGATTAACTTTAAATACACCAATTGTAATATATAGTTGGGATGTAGTAGTTGATGCATTAATTAAACAAAATGTTGTTACTTTAAAAGATGGTGTTTACTATATTACTGATATGGATAAATTAATAAATTATATTTTAGAAGGTAAAAAATGGAGTGACATTGGCCTTAATGACATTTATGGATATATTAATATTAATTCTACAGATCCTGTTACTTCTAGTCCAGGTGCTACTTATTATGGGCTTCTTCTTTCCATTATGAGTGGGGGAGATGTAAATACCACTAATATAACAGATAGTTTGCCAAAACTTAAAAGATTTTATCAAAAATCAGGATATATGAATAATACACCTGCTGATTTATTTGAATTGTATTTAAAAACAGGTGTAGGTTCTAAACCAATGATAGTTGATTATGAAAAAAGCATAATTGAATTTAAAAATTCTAATCCTAAAGGATATGAAGAAATAAAAGATAAAATAAGAATATTATATCCTACACCTACAATTTGGAATTCACATTGTATTGCTACTTTTGACGATAATGGTAATAAATTCTTAAAAG
>JALELF010000010.1 GCA_022771715.1 Bacillota bacterium | reverse complement strand
TACTTCATTGACAAAATTCAAAAAACAAAATATATTCTTCTAAACAAAATCCTTCAAAAAACATAGTTTAATAAAAATGGAAAGATAATAAAATCTTTCCATTAATATTATCTAGTAAATCTTTGAACTACGCCGATAACTAAATAAGCTAAACCAACAATTAAGAACACAGATGTTACTGGATGTTCCATTAACTTATTTAGAAATGCAACCATGCCTTCGCCAATCCAAGTTAACAACTTTGTTCCGTTTTGTAGGAAACTGTCTAAAGTAACTGTTGAACCAGCTGAAGCGTCAAGTAAATTAAACATATCTTCACACACCTTTCATAAAAATCTATATAACAGAAAATCTGTTATAACTTATGAAAAGTACAATTTCTCAAATTTATTTAAGTAAACTTTCGCCAGTCGCAGCAGAACAAATATCTGTTACATACATTTTCATATCTCTACCAAAACTAGCACGTCTATATTCATAATTTAAAATTACTTCTGAATAAAAATCATCTTGTCTTAAACGATTAAACAATGAAGCTCCTTCAAAAGACTGCCTAAATATTTCTAAACCTTTAGAATAACTTGTCTGTTCCTGATCTAATAAAATAGAAACATATGACATATTATTCTTTTTAGAATAAATACAATTTACTAAAATTCCTCTTAATTCATTATTTTCCATATCTTTTCTCCTTAAACTATCATTTCAGTGGCATCCGCGGTAGGGCTCGAACCTACAACCAATGTACATAGTTAACCGAACGTTCTCATCACTTTTCCAATTAAGCTACGCGGATAAGTCAGGTTAAATTAAAAGTAGGTAAATTTAACTTAACCAAAGCATAGTGAGAAATTATACTATAAGCAATTACGCACAACTACTTACATTTAAAGTGTAGCATATGAAAAACGCTATCTCCCCTCAAAATAAAGTAACATCGAAAAAAGCCTTATAAAATAAGGCAAAAAAAATTAAAAAAATTTTTTTAGGTATTGCAAAAGCAAAAAAAATAATATAAAATTAAGTTAAAGAAAGGTAGGTGAATTTGACAAAAAGAAAATTTTAAATTAATATAACAATCCGAAAGGAGAAATTATAATGAATTTAAAATTTGAAGAAGCTTTTAAATCTTATAAAGAATATATAAATATAAGATTAAAAGCACAAAGTATTAGAGCAATTGAAAATAGATTTAAAACAAACATCTTACCATTTTGGAAAGATTACAATATATATGAAACCACAGAAAATGATTATATAAAATGGCAATGTCTAATAGAAAATAAAAACTATAAAAACAAATACAAACAAGCTTTACATATAGCAATGGTATCTTTCTTCAATTATTGTATGAAATTTTATAAACTAGAAAAAAATATAGCTAGTATAGTAGGTAAATTCAAAGACAACGAAAATGAAGAAAAAAAAGTCGATTTCTATAATATAAAAGAATTTAAAAAATTTATAAAAAAAGTAGACAACAATGTCTACAAACAATTTTTTAATTTAATGTACTTTACTGGAACTCGTCCAGGCGAGGCGATGGCTTTAAAATTTAATGATTTATCAAAATATCAAATTTCAATAAATAAAACAATTGATGAAAGAAACAAGAGAAAAATAGGAACACCAAAAACAAAAAAATCAAAAAGAAAAATTTTAATAGATAAAAAGCTATATAAAGACTTAATAAAACTAAAAAAAGAATATCAAAATACAACAGATGATTATTTTATTTTTGGAGGATCCAAACCATTAGCACCAACAACAATAAATAGACATAAAATAAAAGCTTGTGAAAAAGCTAAAATAAGAGCAATAACTTTACATCAATTTAGACATAGTCACGCAACACTATTAATAAATAAAAAAATTATAATAAACGAAATTAGTGATAGACTAGGACACAGTAATGTAAATACAACATTAAATATATATACTCATTCTGATTTAAGACAACAAAAAAGAGTTGTAAAAACTCTTAATTTTCTACGATTTTTTTAAAAAATATTAAAACACTCAGCAAAGAATTTAATATAAAATTAATCATAGAATATATTACAACATCAAAAACTAAAAGTTTTTGTAATGTTATAAACAAAAAATGGTGGAGAATGTGGGATTCGAACCCGCGACCCCCTGCGTGCAGGGCAGGTGCTCTAGCCAGCTGAGCTAATTCCCCAAAGAACATGTTAATTTTACCATTTTTCTTAGAAGTGTGTCAATACTTTTGTGATAAATTTTCGTTAAAATTACTAGTTTTTCATGGTATAATGATAGGGGAGGATAAAAATGAATAATTTAATAATAGGAAATCATGTGTCATTTAATAAAAATACACAATTATTAGGAAGTGTAAAAGAAGCACTAAGTTATAACGCTAATACATTTATGTTTTATACAGGTGCACCACAAAATACTGCCAGATATGAAATCGATGATAGTTTAACCGAAAAAGCAAAAGAATTAATGAAACAAAATAATATAGATATAAATAATGTAGTAGTTCACGCACCATATATTATAAACTTGGCAAATTCTAAAAATATGGATTTTAATATAAGATTCTTAAAAGAAGAAATGTCAAGATGTGATAAATTAGGAATAAATAAGATGGTATTGCATCCTGGTAGTCATGTTGGACTAGGAATAGATGCTGGAATAGATAATATTGCATTTGCCCTTAATGAAGCTTTAAAAATGGAAAGCAATGTTTCTATATGCCTAGAAACTATGGCTGGTAAAGGTAGCGAAATAGGTAGAACATTTGAAGAAATAAAAAAAATTATTGATAAAATTGAAAATAAAAATAGAATTATGGTTTGTCTAGATACATGCCATCTAAATGATGCAGGTTATAATATTTGTGAATTTGATAAAGTTTTAAAAGAATTTGATGAAAAAATAGGATTAAATAAAATAGGCTGTGTTCATATAAATGATAGTAAAAATCCTATATCTTCACACAAAGATAGACATGAAAATATAGGACTTGGAACAATATCATTTAATTCTTTATTAAATGTAATATATAATGACTTATTAAAAGATGTTCCTAAAATTTTAGAAACACCTTATATAGGAGATAATAATGAATCAAAGGACAGATTATATCCGCCATACAAATTTGAAATAGAAATGATAAGAAATAAAAAATTTGATATAAACTTATTAGAAAACATTAGAAACTATTATAAATAACTTTTGAATTTATCTTTAAAATAAATATACAAATTTTCTATTTTTTGATAAGTTAATGGTTCAACTTTAGATTTAACATCATCTAAAATACCTCTGGCATTTCCATAAACAATGGTATGCCAGTTTTCTTTAATATTACTAAAGATCAAACTCAATTCATAATTATTTAAAATAATGCCATTTTTATGAGCAAAATTATTTACATCATCCTTAGTCATTCTAGAAACATATTCACTAATTAATTTTTCAACCATATTTTCACCTATTTAATTATATGCATTAAAAATTGAATAATGTAGTAAAAAAGTTAATAAAATATTATAGGAGGTAAAATATGCTTAATTATGAATACAATGATTTAATGCCATATATAAGTCCACGCACCCTATTAATACACTATAATAATCATTATTTAAAATATAAAGAAAACTTAAATAAGTTAGTTATGACAGATGATTTAGTAAAATTAATTAAAAATATTGATAAATATGATTTAAGAAAAAGAGATGAAATTCTATATAATGTTGGTGGTGTTTTAAATCATGAATTATACTTTAGTAGTATGAATCATAAAAATAGAATGCCAACAGGAAAACTAAAAATAGCTATAGATAAAAAATATGGTAGTTATGATAAATTTAAACGAGAATTTATAAGAAAAGCCAATATAATGATAGGTTCAGGTTACACATTTTTAGTAATAAATAAAAATGGTTTAGATATTATAAATTTAAGTAATCAAGAAACACCTTACCTATACAATATGATTCCTTTATTAGCACTTGATTTATGGGAGCATGCTTATTATTTAGATTATCAGAGTGATAGAGCTAATTATATAAATAATTTTTTCCAAATAATAGATTTCGATTTGTCTAGTAAACTATATGAAGAACAAACAAAAGAATAAGTATACATATAATAAAAAGAATTTAAAAAATATAATCGAAAAAAGATTTGGAATAATAGTTGGTTTAATAATCACCTTAATGACTGTTATATTTTTCAGTTTATTTTTTGTTCAGATAATAAATAATCAATATTATATAGATAAATTAGAAAAATTAAAAGAAGTTGTTTATTATAGTTCATCAACACCGCGAGGTAGAATTTATGACAGAAATCACAAATTAATAGTAGATAATGTTCCAGTAAAAGTAATCTTCTATAAAAAGCAAACTGGAGTGAGTACAAAAGAAGAAGTTGAATTGGCTTATAAATTAGCTGATATCCTTTCAATAAATTATAATAAACTAACAAATAAGCAAAAAAAAGACTTTTATTTAGTAAACAATGAAGAAAAATGTAAAAACAAAATAACTTCTGAAGAATGGCAAAAATTAAAGGAAAGGAAATTATCATTAGATGATATATATAAACTAAAAATAGAAAGAATTTTTTTGGAAGAATTAAAATACGATGAAAGAGACTTAGAAGCAGCTTATATTTATTATTTAATGAATAATGGTTATTCTTATTCAGAAAAGGTTATAAAAAATGAAGATGTAACAGAAGAAGAATATGCTATAGTGGCCGAAAATATAGATAGCTTAAAAGGTGTTAATGTTAAATTAGATTGGGAAAGAGTATACTTATATGAAGATGTATTTAGAACAATTTTAGGTAATGTTTCAACTAGTAGTGGAATTCCTTATGAGTTAAAGGATTATTATTTGTCACGAGGTTATAGTCTAAATGATAGAGTAGGAACTAGCTATTTAGAATATCAATATGAAGATATATTGAAAGGTAAGAAAACAACCTATTTAAAACAAAAAGATGGTAGTTTTAAAATATTAGAAGAAGGTAAAAGAGGTAGTGATATTGTTCTTACCATTGATATTGAATTACAAAAAGCTATAGAAGAAATATTAATAGAAGAGTTAAAAAATGCGAAAAAAATGCCATCAAGTAAGTATTATAATAGATCATTCGTAATTATTAGTAATCCAAAGACAGGTGAAATTCTTGCTATGTCAGGAAAACAAATAATAGAAGTAAATGGAGAATATAGAATATATGACTATACACCTGGTATAATGACTAGTCCTGTTGCTGTTGGTTCTGCAATCAAAGCAGCTTCTCAAATTGTTGGTTATAACACTGGTGGTTTAAAAATAGGTGAAATTAGAAATGATGCTTGCATTAAAATTGCTTCAACTCCACTTAAATGCTCATACACTATGTATGGAAATATTAATGACATAGAAGCATTAAAATATTCTTCGAATACATATCAATTTTTAACCGCAATCAATGTTGGTAAAGGTAATTACGTTTATGATAATGCCTTATCTATTGACAAAAATGCTTTTAAAATATATAGAGATACTTTTGCTGAATTTGGCTTAGGTGTAAAAACAGAAATAGACTTACCGGTAGAAAGTTTAGGGTATAAGGGAAGTAGTACATTAAGTGGACATTTACTTGATTTTTCAATTGGACAATATGATACCTATACACCTATACAATTGTCTCAATATATTGGGGTGCTTGCTAATGATGGAGTTCGATTAAAACCATATTTGCTTAAAGAGGTTTATGAATCTAGTGGTGATTCGTTAAGTAAACTATTATTAAAAAATGAACCAACTATATTAAATAAAATTAATACATTAGATGAGTATTTAAATAGAACTAAGATGGGATTAAAAGCAGTATTTGAATATGGTGGAACAGGGATAGGCAATATTGATTTATCGTATAGTCCAGCTGGTAAAACAGGAACTAGTCAAAGTTTTATTGATACAGATGGTGATGGAAAAGTTGATTTAGAAACCACAACCTCAACTATGGTAGCCTATGCACCATATGACAATCCAATAGTTACTTTTACTGTAATTTCACCAGATGTTGACTATGTAGGCTCAAATAGTTACTATATTCCACAAATAAATGCACAAATTTCTTATAAAGTTTCAAAAAAGTTCTTTGAATTATGCAAATAATTTGTTATAATACCATTGTATGTATTGAAGGAGGGACGAATCATGGCAAAAAAAGGCGAAAATCGTGAAAGAATCGACTTACAATGTACCGAATGTGGAGAAATTAATTATCGTACAGAAAAAAATAAAAAAAATACAACTGAACGTTTAGAAGTTAAAAAGTTTTGTTCTAGATGTAAAAAAGCAACAACACATAAAGAGAAAAAGTAATAGAAGGAGATTTGTATGTTTAACATAAATGATATTAAAAATGGTATTACTTTTTTGTATGAAGACAATATTTATCAAGTACTAGAGTTTTTACATGTAAAACCAGGTAAGGGTGCAGCTTTTGTTAAGGCTAAAATCAAGAATTTAAGAACTGGCGCTATTGTTGAAAAAACTTTTAACACAAGTATTAAATTAGAAAAAGCAATGATTGAAAAAAAGAATATGCAATTTTTGTATGCTAATGGCGATACTTATAATTTTATGAATATGGAAACTTATGAACAAGTTGAACTTTCTAAGGCACAACTTGGTGATGATGCTTTATTCTTAAAAGAAAATTCTGAGGTAAGTATTAGTTTTTACAAAGGTGAAATGTTAGGCGTAGTATTACCTGATAAGGTTGCTATGGTTGTTACTAAAACTGAGCCTGCTGTAAAAGGAAATACAACTAATAATGCTACAAAAGAAGCAACACTTGAAACTGGTTTAACTGTTAGAGTCCCTTTATTTATTGATGAGGGAGAAAGTATTATTGTTTCAACTAGTGATGGCAAATATGTTTCAAGAGCGTAATGCTTTTTTTATTTTGTAAGAAAAGTTTTATAAAAGTCATTGACAAAGTTAGTGTGTCAATGTATACTTATAATAGCGTGAATGTAGTTCACGCGAGGTATCGTAACCGCCTAAATGTTAGATACCGACCAAAACCCCCTGAAATTCCCCTCGAGAGAGGGGAATACTTGTGTTTATAAGGGATTTTTAACTATTTTGGTATTACCCAGATACCATACTAGATACCAAATATTAGATTTTAGATACTAAATATTTTTTTTATTTAAGTTTATTTAAATACTTAGATTTAAATTATCCATAGTATTTTTTACATCAGTTAGATTATTTGGAAACATATGAGCATATGTGTCTAATGTTTCTTTAGTACTAGCATGACCTAAATATTTTGATACA